>JAUSGH010000001.1 GCA_030649055.1 bacterium
ATATGTTGGGCGCCACGGTGGGACTTTTACTTATTGCTCCATTCGCGCCGTTGATTGCTCTTGCTATTAAATTAGAAAGCCACGGACCGGTGTTGGTGCGCTTGCCGCGCGTTTCCGGAGGGAAAATTGTGTATGTGTGGAAGTTTCGGTCAATGGTCGCGGGTGCGCACGCGAAAAAATGGGAACATGCGCATTTGAACGAACGCGCGGATGGCCCATTTTTCAAAATCAAAAACGACCCGCGGCTCACACGAGTCGGCAAAGTACTCCGCAAGTTTCGGTTGGACGAATTCCCGCAGTTGGTGAATGTACTGCTCGGCGACCTCTCACTCGTTGGTCCGCGTCCGCACGAACCCGAAGAAGTGGTGATGTATCCCGAGCCATATAAGCCGTTGATGCTCGTGAAAGCCGGCGTCACAGGCCTTTCGCAGGTAAGCGGCGCATCGGGTTTGCCGTTTTTAAAAGAAGTGGAGCTTGATTATGCCTACATTCAAACACCGTCACTGGTCGCCGATGCAAAAATTCTTTTGAAAACTGCGCGCATCCTTTTTACCGATCCAAACGCTGTGTAGTTTATTCCCTGAGCGAAGGTCCGATGTCCGTCGGACCGAAGTCGAAGGGTTACCGCTATTTAAAAATGTAATCGCCCCGACATCCTTTCGGATATCAGGGCGATCGTTCGCGTTGTTGGTGGGAAGGATTACTTCACCGCCGTCTGTTCCTCCTTCGTGGCACGCTTCGCGATGTGGTCATACCACCAGGTGTAGCTCATCACTCTCTTCAGCGTCTCCGCGTCGTTGTCCGACAGTGTTTCGGCACGCGCGGCGAGGTAGTCATCGCCGGAGAGATGCACGAACCGCTCGCCGCTGCCGTACGCGTTGACGAGGTGCAGCACATGGCTACTGCCGTCCCAGTTCATGACGTACATGTCGCCGAGCGTTGCGAGTTCTTCGTACGTCGCGGGGGGCTGCATTGCCGCGGCCGCGATGAGGCGGTCAATTCCGGCGACGGCATAGTGCTTGCGTTCGGCGAAGTCCTCGGCGTTGATGCGGCCTTGGAACGCACACTCCTTCGCGTCCGTGTACACCTTGAGGGACGCGGGGTTCGGATGGATGAGTACCGAACGCGACGGCCGATTCTCGTTGTTGAGTCCCGCCATCTCCTTGTCCAGACATCCGAGGAAGTCGTAGTACCAGTTGCTCATTTGCACCACGGTACCCGCGCCCTCACCCCATGTCTTCGCGACGACCCAGTCCTCTTCATTGAAGAGGCGCTCCAGGGTCGCGGAGTCGGTATACGGGAGTCGCGCCACGATAGGCACGAACTTGTCCGTGCCGATGCCCTCCACCTGCGGCGTCACTTCCACGTAGGTCTTGCCGTTCATGGCGTTCGGGCCGTACTCCTTCTCGAGGTAGTAGCTCGTGAGTGAGTTCACCTGCTTGTCCATCTGGACGCCGGTGTAGCCCATGATCATGGTCGCGATGCAGAGCATCGCGATGGAGCACTTCTGCCACTTCATGGATTTCTCCTTGACTGCGGAGGCAGGTTTCGCCTCCGGGGCCTTCTGTTGCTGTATGGACCCGCCGCAACAAACGGCGAGTTGCCGGGCCTGCCCTATGCCAACGCATGAGCTTTGGCACGGGGTTTCCACAGCTGGGAGTGCGCGAGACACCGTGTTGTTCACGGCCTCGCACGGTACGTTCTCGGGACTTTGGACGCCCAGGTCCTCTGCGCGCCAGACATCCGAGATTGTCGGATCGAACGGTTCATCGGCGGCCGCGGGAGCCGGCGGCAATGACGCCTGTCCCTTGAGCAACCGCTCCACATCCACCATTGGGCACCTCCTTTTGTTGGTTTGGGTATACTAGCGACAAGTATATAAAATAACTTCATAAAAATCAAGCACTAGAAATGTAATCGCCCCGCCATCCTTTTGGGATACCGGGGCGATCGTTTGCGTTGTGTGCGGGACTTGCCCTGTGCCAACGCGTGAGCTTTGGCGCGGGGCTACTTCTTCGCCGTGCTTTCCCGCTCCATCTTCTCGGCGTAGTCCTTGACGTTTTTGCGCCACCAGGTGTAGTTCGCAACCTCCAGCGGGCTCAGCAGGCCAGCATACGAGGAGTGGTTCCTGCCCAGCGCGAGCACGTTGTAGTCCTCATCGCTCAAGTGGATGAACCGTTCGCCTACGCCATACTCCCCGACGAGGAAGAGCACCCGCTCGGCGTCGTACTTCTCCAGGATGTTCATGTCGCCGAGTTCCATGAGCTCCTCGCGCTTCAGCGTGGGCATGGTCGCCGCGTAGGCGACTAAGCGATGATTCTCGTCTCCGAGCAAGTAATCCTCGCGGTAGCTGAAGGAGTGGTGGTAGACCTCGTTGTCGTAGGGGTTCGTCGCCGCATCCATGTACGCACAGACCGAGGTCGGGTGTATGTGTACGAGCACGGACCAGTGCGGAATCGCGCCCTCGGCACTCTCCAGCCAAACGACGGCGCGGTTGTTGTAGGGCATCAGGTTCCACGCCCGCGCAACGCTGTTCACGCCACCGGTGAGGAGCCCCTTGATGGTTTCGGCCGGCGCGTATGGCAGCCGCTCCGCGATCGGGGCGAACTTGTCCATCCCGATCTCCCGCATCTCCGGTGTCACCTCGAGGTAGGTCTTGCCCTTCAGCGCCTCGGGGTTCCCGAACTCCTTCTGGATGAAGTAGGTGGTGAGGCCATCGATCTTCTTGGTCATCTCCACCTGCGTCTGGTCGGCCTGGTGCTTGTCGTACCCAAGGAATCCGACCGCGACGACGAGCGCCGCGAACATGACGCCGATTGACCACTTCATGGACTTCTCCTTGACTGCGAAGGCGATCTCCGCCTCCGATGCCGTGATGTTGTCGGTGGGCATAGTGCCTGCCGACGCCGGGTTGTGCTCCGTCCATGGCAGTTTCGACCGCTCTTCTTCGCGCGGCTCCACGATCTGCATCGGGAGATTCTCGAGACTCTTCGGCCTCACCAGATCCTCCATGCGGTAGATGTCCGAGATCGTAGGATCGAATGGTTCTTCGGGATCGTTGGTTGCGGGCGTTGGCGGAATTGCCGCCACCTTAAGTACCCGTCCCAACCCTTCGGCCATGCCATCGCCGCAGGTCATTGCGCACCTCCTTTTATTGGAACAATTTCAACCACCCGAGGCTTTCCGCTCACACAAGTGGAAGCTCGGATATACTAGGGAAAAGTATATGAAAAAATTTTGGATAGCGCAAGAGGTAACATTGTCATTCCCGGCGTATGCGGGAATCCAGGTATGCAACTGGATTCCGGGTTTAACCCGGAATGACAAATAGACTGAAGTGATGGCTATGGAAGTAAAAATCGCCTGCCGGATTTTTTTAGGAGCGATTCGCGCATCAATAGTGCGATGAGCGCAGTAAGCTTTTTTTGCGGCAATGCGAGCATGCGCCGAAGTGTCGCGGTTGGCAGCCCTTTAGGCGTCGCGACGAGTTGCGCCAAAATGCGTCCACGGTAGTAACGATCTGACCCCGCGAATTTTGTCTGCGGTTTTTTGTAGACGAAATCTGCTACTGGCCCGTGCAGTATTTGGAATGGGCACCGCGCATTGTGCATGCGCGCTTTGCAGAGCAAGGCGCCCACATCCATCATCGCCCAGTTCCATTCACGCCCTTTTTCGCGTGGGATGAGGGTTTTGGCGAGCGCGTAGATTGTTTTATCGCTAGGGAGTTTGTAAGATTGCCGCGCTTCGCTCGCAATGACAAGGGGGCGAAAAAACACTCTGGCAATAATCCGGCGAATGTTTGTATCAATCATCGGTTCATCGGCGCCGAAAGCAAATGATGAAATTGCCGCGGCGGTGGATGGACCCACCCCCGGAAGCTCAAGCAGTTCGCTAAAGGTTTTTGGCCAGACACTGGCGCGCGCGACAATGGCTTTCGCGCAATCATGAAGATAGCGCGCGCGGCGGTTATATCCAAGCCCCGACCATGTGCGAAGCACGTCGCCCAGCGGCGCATTCGCAAGCGCGGCGACGGTCGGGAATCGGCGCAAAAACTCACGATATTTAAGGAGCGCGCGGCTCACCTGCGTTTGCTGGAGCATCATCTCTGAAACTAAAATATGATAGGGATTTTTCGTGTGTCGCCACGGCAAATCATGCCGGCCATATTTTTTGTACCAGCGAAAGAGAACGGCATTAAACTTCCTTTTTGGAATCATGGTGGGCCTTCGACAAGCTCAGGCACTAAATAAGATCACGTTCTAGAGTAGCGCACGCGCAACAAGCCCGATGATGTAGATGCCGGCGGCGTTTGCAAAAAACGAGAATGGCACAAAAAGCGACATACGAATTTTTGAAAATCCCAGGAGCGCAAGGCCAAGCTCGTCGGGCAACGGTGAAGCGATGATAGCGGCGCCCAAAAACATGGTGAGATAGCGGAATGCGCGGCGATGAAGGATGGCGCGGATGCGCCGGCGTTCATGAAGAAGGGCTAAAATATCCTCCGACAAACGGTCCTTTATGAAACGGAAAATGATGAGATCGCCGAGGAGAGCGCCGAGTCCACCAAACAAGGCAACAAGTAAGGGCGAGTTCGCCTGCGCGATTTGTCCCAGCACCACCATCGCGGGCGCGGTCGTAAAAATAGAGGTAAAAAATATGCCGGCGATAAAACTTCCCAAAAACTCAACTTCTTTTGTTGATGTCAATAGCGTTTGCAATGCGCCGGTACTCGCCAAAAGCGCCGCAACCATAATGCTTAATGCAATAATGCCGATGTCGTGAGCGATACTGTGCTTCATATTACCCCTCGCGCCGGAAGAGCCACTTTCCAAGCTCAGCCGCCGTGATATTCAGTAACCCTACAACGAAAACACCAAGTAGCCACGGCAGCGGCAACGGGACGGTGTGGAAGATGCCATTTGCCGCGGGGATATAGAGCATCGCGAGTGTCAGCGCGATGCCGACGCCGACGCCGATGTTCAGATAATGGTTGGAGAAAGGGTTGTAGCTGAAGATGCTTTTTTCCAGACTGCGCAGCGCGAAGGCGAGGAATAAGGTATATGTGGAAAATGAGGCAAAAATAAATGTCCGTACAACATCCTCGGCAACATCAAGGCGAAGAAGAATTGCGTAAAGGAGGAATAGCGCGAGCGAAGTAAGGACGCCGGTCGTGAGAATGAGAAAGCGTATTTTCTTATCAAACATATGCCGGCGGATGTTCTTAGGTTTCGCAGAGGTGCCATCGGCACGATGCTCAAAAGCGAAGGCGACCGCGGGCAAGCTGTCGGAGATAAAGTTGATGAAAAGAATTTGCAGGGCATTAATAGGGAGCGCGAAGCCGGCGAGAAATGAACCGCCGACAAGAATGAGCTCGTCAAGAATGCCGGAGAAAAAGTATACGATGATTTTCCGGATGTTCTCCACAATGCGCCGCCCCTCTTCAATGGCGGCAACAATGGTTTCAAAGTTGTCGTCCAGAATAATGAGATCCGCGGCGCTTTTCGCGACATCGGTTCCGGAGCCGACGGCGACGCCGATGTCCGCTTCCTTGAGCGCCGGCGCGTCGTTGATGCCGTCGCCGGTCACAGCCACCACTTCGCCTTGGCGGCGGTACATCTGCACCAACATCATTTTCTGTTCCGGAGTAACACGGGCATAGACGGAAATTTGCTTCGCGCGCGAGGCGAGTTCACTGGGCGTAAGGTGTTGCAGGTCCTCGCCGTCAAGCACTGCGTTACTTCCCTCAATAAGCCCGAGCTCTCGCGCGACCGCTTCCGCGGTGCCGCGGTGGTCGCCGGTGACGATGACGGTCCTTACTCCCGCGTTAGCGACGCGGCGGATGGCATCTTTCACCGTGGGTCGCAACGGGTCGCGGAACGCGATGAGTCCTTCAAAGGTAAGATGCGCGAGCATGGTCGCCGAAAATGATGACGGAGAAAGCCGCTTGTCGCCTTCCGCTTCAAGGATCCGCGTCGCGACACCAAGCACGCGTTCGCCGTTCAACGCGAGCGTGTTGATGTGTTCGGCGAGAGCGATGCGCTCATGCTCCGGAAGTGTGGTGTGGCGGAGCAATATGTCCGGAGCACCGAGAAACACAAGTTGGGAAGGGCCTTCGGCAGGCGCGAGCAACACCGCGGAGAATTTCCGTTCCGAAGTGAACGGCAGGCGGTCGCGCATTGCCTCTTTGTGATGGGTCGGCATAACGCCGCGTTTTGCCGCGCCGCGCGTGAGCGCGACTTCAAGCGGACGGCCAAACATCTTCCACTCCTCCGGCGTGTCTCCGGGATTTTCTACAATAACATCGGTGTTAGCGAGCGCGAGGCGCAACAGCCGGTGTTCAGAGGCGGCAGCACCGTCTTGCGGCAGTACGCGCACAAGTTCCATATTTGCTTGCGTGAGCGTGCCGGTTTTGTCGGTTAAGATGAGCGTTGTGGAACCGAGCGTTTCCGCGGCGAGCAGTTTCCGCACCACGCCTTTTTTTGCGGCAAGCCGTTGTACGCCGATGGCGAGGACGACGGTCAAGGCGATTGGCAATCCTTCCGGCACCGCGGAAACGGCGACGGCGACAGTCATGACAAACATCTCAGCCGCGCCGTATCCGGCGGAAATACCTAAGGCGAAAAGTCCAACAGCGAGTACAACCGCGGCCGCGCTGATCCAGCGCGCCAATGTTTTAATGGCGAGTTGTAGCGGCGTCTCTTCGCGTTCCATGCCGCCGACAAGCCGGGCGATTTTTCCGAACTCCGTGTCCGCGTCGGTTGCCACGACGATCGCGTCCGCGAATCCCTGCACGGAAAGTGTGCCGGCAAACACCATTGAGGTACGCTCCGGAAGTGACGCGCTTGCGTGGAGCGGCTTCGGGTCTTTCGCGATTGGAAGCGATTCTCCGGTAAGCGGCGACTCGTCCACTTCCAGATTGTTGGTGAACACGAGACGTGCGTCGGCCGGAATGCGGTCCCCTTGGCGGATGCGGATGATGTCGCCCGGAACAAGCCACGACGCGTCAATTTCAACTTCACGGCCGTCGCGGCGAACCCGCGTGAACGTGCGCACGTAGGCGGTCAAAAGCTCCAGCGCGTTTTCCGCCTTGTTCTCCTGATAAAAACCGAGCGCGGCATTGATGACGACAGCGGTGAAAATCGCGGCCGTTTCAATGCGCTCGCCGAGGAACGCCGTGATGACGCCCGCGACGATGAGGATGAGGATGAGCGGGCTCCGGAATTGGTTGAGTAGGACATGTAAGCGAGGAGTCCGCGCGTGTTCGTTTAAAACATTCTCGCCGAACATCGCGCGACGTTTTGCGGCTTCATCGGTCGAGAGGCCCTCGGAGGAAGTAGTGAGCGCCGTAAGTGTTTCCTCGGGTGTCAATGTCCAAAACGGCTGGTTGAGTATCGCGCGCGTAAGTTGTTGGCGTTGTTGAGGCATTACTGCAATTGTATCACGCCATTTGCTAGCGCTGAATGAAATAAGTGCCGAGAATCATAAGGGCAATCGCAAGCGCTTTCTGCGTGAGGTCGCGGGATCCGATGCGTTCTTTTCCCCAGCGAGGAATAAAGAGCGTTAAAAGAACGCCAAAGGCGAGAGTGAACACCGGCTGAAAGCCGCTGACCGCCCAGACGAGCGCGATAGGCGCGAGCAGTGTCGCATAGGTTGAGATAAGCACGGCGCATATATTCATTATTTCTCCGGCGGCATTTTGCGCGACAAAGCGCGCGCCATTGGCGCGGATGGAGGCGATAAATTCCCTTCGCGCGGAAGGAATTGCGATGAGTGTAAACAGCGCGGTGAGCGCGAGGCCGACATAGCTCCAGAACGTCGCGGCCCAAAAACTTTCTTGCAAGGCGACGAACTTAAACACAACGCCCATAACGGCGATGAGGAACGACGAAAGGATCATGAGGCCAAGCACGGTGCGTTTCACACCGTACTGTCCCGGCGTGAGGTTCAGCGAAATAATCAGCGCGCCGAAGATGATGAGCAGAGAACCGAAAAGCTGCGGAGTCGTGAGTGTTTCGCCGAGAAAAACGTAACCGAGGACATAGCCGAATACGGGAATGGTCTGGAATAGCGGTGTCGCAACCGAGGTTTCTTCGCGCTGTATCGCCGCAAGGTAGGGGAGCAAGGCGACAATATACAGAATGCCGTTTCCAATCATGATAAGCGCCGCGAGCGGCGGGACGGCGAGTACTTCAGGATGAAACAGATACACTAACGGAAAAAGCACCGCGCCGATGAGTGATGAAAAAATAAGCAGCGAACCCGCGCCGGCATTCGCGAAATAGCGGCTGACGAGGTACTTGTCTAAATGATTTACCGCCGCGTAGAGCGCGGGAGGGATAAGGGCGAGGTAGAACCAGGACATGGAGTAATCGCGAATAATGCGAATTGGGCTCGGTAATAATGCGAATGCAGAATCGCTAGATGCCGAACATCCTCCGGAGCTTCTGCTCCCCTTTCGGCGATGTGAGCGTCCGGAAAACTTTCAACGCCACATCTTTCGCACGGAAGTCGTCGCGCGCGGCAAGGCGGAGGAATTGCGCGAATGAAATATTGCGCGTTTCTATTTTCTCGCCGGCGTCCAAATGTTGTGGGCGGATTTTCTCGCAGCCATGCGCGATGAAGATGTAGTGCGCCCAGTCAATGTGCCGTGATGGTTGGAGCGAATCCCAAAGCACGAGTTTTTTTGGCGCGTAGCCGGTTTCTTCAAGCAGTTCGCGTTTTGCGGCATCGCGCGGGTCCTCGGTCGCATACATTCGCCCTGCCGGAACGCTCACAAAAACTTCGGACCCGGGCTGTTCCTCGCGCGTTGAGATAATTTTCCCGTCGGTGGTAATGGGAATAATCGTCACCGTGTCTTCGCGGCGTTTCACTTTTTCAAACGTCGCGAACGTTCCGTCAAAAAGTTTTTGCTTCCATTGGTAGACGTCAAACAACGCGCCGCGAAAAACGCATTTGGCGTTGTCTGGCACCGGACGTTGCGATTTTGGTCTCGGGAGTTTTTTCATATAAATCTTACTTCTTATTTCTTACGTCCTACTTCTCTCCCGCATATCTGAATCTTGGCACAGTTTTTCCATCACGTTCAACGTTTTCTAAAAACATAGCGAGCGGACGAGTCCATAAGGCATGATCGCCATAAAGCGCGCGGTACACCACAAGCTCCTCAAGCGTTTCGCTGTGCCGCGCAACACCCAACACTTCATAGCGATTGCCTTTGAAATGTTCATAGATGCCGGGCTTAAGCGACAGCGCGTCGGCGGATAAAGTTTCTTCGTCGCAGTTCATATTCGCATTATTACCGAGCCCAATTCGCATTATTCGCGATTACTCTCAAATTGTTGCACGTTTCCACACCACGGGCAAAACCATTCGCGCTTATTTTCTGGAGCATCAGCCACCGTCCACCATTTTTTACACGCGGCGCAGGAAAAGTGATGAAGCTCCTCAACGGAACGCGTCGGCTTCATGCTATGTTTTTTCATTGATTTGCGCATGCAGATGCGGGTAGTTTGTTTTGAGAAATTCTTGATAGGAATCTTTCTGTGGTGCGGGCTTAAATTGCGAACCGGCCCGTGCGCCACCCCGGACTTTTTCGGCAAAACTCTGGAGCAGGCACGAACATTCAACGGCTAAACCGTTTAAATGTTTAAAAGTTTCAATATTTAAATACCCGACATCTAACCCTGCGTAGAGTTGCGCGCGCACTTCCCCTGCCGAGCCCTTGGCGATAAAAAGATAGTTGAGTAGTTCTGCTTTTGTCCCCCGCTCAAACCCCTCCGCTACATTACTCATCACCGATACCGCCGCGCGCTGGATTTGGTCCGTAAAGCCGCGGTCGTTGCATTGCCTCAAAGCAGCATAAACTCCTTTTGTGAGCGCTCGCGCGCGTTGCCAGCAGAGTAGGTCCTCAAATTGTTGGATGGTAGCCATGGGAAATATTTAAATATTTCAATATTTAAACACTTGAAAAGGTTTAAACATTCTCAAGCTCAAGCGCAACAAGTAATACTAACTCACACTCTCCCATAATCATCCTCGTGGCGAACGATGTCGTCCTCGTCAAAGTCGCCTAAACTGATTTCGATTAGCATTGAAACCCGCCGAGGCGCAAAAACTTTTTATTGCTTCCATAAATTTGAAATGCGCTGAGTCCGGAGTCGTTCACCCATCGGACTTCCGCAACCTCTGCATTGGACGGCTTCGCCTCCCCGCTTTTTATGACGCACAGAAAACAATGCACGACAAAATGGATTTTTTTGCCGTTTTTATTGACATTCGTCACCTCGGACACCCACGGGAGTTCTTCCAGCACGGCGACGTCTAAACCGACTTCTTCTTTGCATTCACGCCGCACGGCATCCTCCAAACTTTCTCCTTCGTCCACGTGGCCGCCGGGCAGCTCCCACAGGCCATCCTCCAAAGGGAACTCGTCATCCCTTCTTTTCTGGATGAGTACTTCCCCACGGTCATTCTTTATTAACGCAATTGCGATGAGTTCACTGTCCATAATTTTACTTGTCGTACTAGCTCCTGTCTTCAACCGGTTCCCATTGGTAATATGGTTCGTCGGGCAACTCGGAGGGGTGTCTGACATTATACTTTTCAAGGATGCCCCATCTTGTATCCCATCCGGGGCCGGGCCCTTTTTCGGGCGTCTCATGAGAATAAAATTGCCGTAACGTGTAGCCGGAAAAGACCTTGCGGTACGTTATGCCTTCAACAATCTTTGTTTCGCCTTCTTGCTCGAATTTTGGTTCGTTTTCCATATTATTTTCCGTGGTATTTTTTATATTCCTTTCCATCAACGTGAACTTGACGGGCTCAATATACTTGCTATAATACCATTGATTCAAGCGTTGGCTATTGGGCCAAATCCGGAGGTTGCGCAACGTGCGCAATGGACACCGCTTGATGCGGGGAACTCAGCCCTTCCAGACGTTCCCACGCTTGGGTGCTCAATCCCGGGCGACTTGATCCCAAGCAGAACGGTTGCCGAGTCGAAAGACAAGGTAACCGTTTCTATTTCCCATGACACTTCTTATATTTAATAGGATGTTCGCTCGCATCCTTCGCTCCGCACGGGCACGGGTCATTTCTCCCGATTTTCTGACCAGGGTTGAGCGTATAGGGTTTAGCGTTTGGGATAACTGCAGGGCTCTGAATCTTTTTTTCTACTATACCCTCAACGCTAGACGCTAAACGCTCTCTATTCGCACTCACCCACTCCTCAAACGTGGCGAGCAGCTGTTTGAACATAATGTGCCCCTCCCGTTTGTATTCAACAAGTGGGTCGTGCTGACCGTAGGCACGGAGACGCACGGCGTCGCCCAATGCTTCCATGTCGGAGAGATGGTTCATCCAAATCATGTCCAGCATTGCCAACACGGTTGGCAATGCGGAATCAGGAATTTTGAATAATGAATCAGGAGCCGCGGGCGTTTCGCTGTCGTGATTTATAATTCCTAATTCATGCTTCTCCAGCATCTCCTGCCTCTTCCTATATATAGTAAGCCGCTGGCGGTTTAGGACGTCGTCGTACTCCAGCAAGTGTTTGCGGGAATCAAAGTGAAATCCTTCAACGCGGGATTGCGCCTCGCCGATGGCTCGGGAGATAAGCCCTGCGCTGATGGGCATATCATCGGGAACGCTGAGGCGTTCCATAAGGCGCTTCAAGCGGTCGCCGGCAAAAATGCGCATCAGGTCATCTTCCAGTGAAAGGAAAAATTGTGAGGAGCCCGGGTCCCCTTGCCGGCCGGCGCGTCCACGGAGCTGGTTATCAATGCGGCGCGCTTCGTGCCGTTCGGTGCCGATGACGTGCAACCCCCCCGCGTCGCGCGCTTTCTGCGCTTCTAAAATCTCCGGCGGGTTTCCGCCCAGAATAATGTCCACACCACGGCCGGCCATGTTTGTTGCAACCGTAACTGCTCCGAGCCGTCCCGCTTGCGCGATGATGGCGCCCTCACGCTCGTTATTTTTGGCGTTCAGCATTTCGTGGCTAATGCCGGCGCGCTTCAGGCGGCGTGAGAGCTCCTCGTTCTTTTCAATGGAGACTGTGCCGATCAATACCGGCTGGCCTTTTTCGTGGCGCGCTTTGATGTCGGCGATAATCGCATCGTGTTTCGCTTCAACGGTTTTGTAAATAAGGTCCGCCTCGTCATTGCGTATCATTTCGCGATTGGTCGGAATGGTGACCACTTCCAGTTTATACACCTTATCAAATTCTTCGGCGGATGTTTGTGCGGTACCGGTCATGCCGCCGAGTTTGTTGTACAAACGGAAATAGTTTTGAATGGAAATCTGCGCATAGGTGCGTGATTCCTGGTTCACGCGTACGCCTTCCTTCGCCTCTATTGCCTGGTGCAATCCGCCGGAAAAACGCCGTCCTTGCATGAGCCGTCCGGTGAACTGGTCAACGATGATAATTTCTCCGTCTTTTGAAACATAGTCACGGTCGCGAAGGTAAAGGCCGTACGCTTTTAAGCTTTCTTGCAAGTAGTGCGTGAGGCGGAGGTTTTCGGGCGCGTAGATATTTTTGATATTCATCACCTGCTCCACCTTGTCGATGCCGGCATCGGTGATGTCGGCGGAGTGCATTTTCTCGTCAACAAGGTAGTCCACGCCTTTTTCGAGGCGTGCGACAACGCGCGCGAATGTTTTGTAAAGCTCGCTTGATTCGCTGTCGGGCGCGGAAATAATAAGCGGAGTGCGCGCCTCGTCAATTAAAATGCTGTCCACTTCGTCGATAATGGCGTAGTGCCAGCCGCGCTGCACCTGCCGCAAAAGGTTGTTTTCCAGATTATCGCGGAGATAGTCAAAACCGAATTCGTGGTTGGTGCCGTAGGTAATGTCGGCGGCATATGCTTCACGCCGTGAAATCGGCCGGAGATATGCCTCTTGCACCAAGTACGCGCCGGTTACGTCGCGTTCTTTATCTAACAAGGCCGACTCCGCGTGTTCGTGTTTCTGATCATTTGAATTTGTTTCGGATTTCGGATTTCGGATTTCGGATTTTGCGTGCAAATATGTGGGGTCGTATATCACGGCGCCTTCGTGAATAAGACACGCGACACTCATTCCGAGCGCACGATAAATCTGTCCCATCCAAACGGCGTCGCGTTTTGCGAGGTATTCGTTGACGGTAACGACATGCACGCCCTCCCCTTTTAGCGCGTGCAGATACGCGGGTGCGGTTGCGGCCAAAGTTTTTCCTTCACCGGTGCGCATCTCAACAATTTTTCCCTGGGCAAGCGCGATGCCGCCCATGAGCTGCGCGTCATAATGGCGCTGTTTCAATGCGCGCTTTGCGGTTTCGCGCACAAGCGCGAACGCGCGGGGTAGAAGTGCCTCTATGGGTTCTCCTTTCCGGGCGCGTTCTCGAAGTTTTTTGCTTTCATTCAACAGAAACTCATCACCGAGCGGAGCGATCTCCGCTTCCAGCGCGTTGATTTCCGCAACGGTTTTTTTGAGTTTTTTTATTGGGCTAAACAAACCAAAAAAGTTCATAGCACGAGCTTAACACTAAAAAGGCGATTTTGCTATTGACGGTGAGGTTTTGTTGGTATAATATGTTCCTTAGTATTGGCTATGTTCGGGAGGACATCATGGCAGAGGAAACACCTATGACGCCGGAAGGCGCGGTGACACAACCGGAGGAGATGGCCATGACGCGGCCGAAGCTGGACGAGCCGCCGCGGCTCGTGAAGGTCAACGGTGAAGACCGCTCGCGCCCGGGGTGTGGACTCTACGGAGAGTGGGGCGAATACGGCCTGAAGCATGCCATTGTCTATTTTCTGGACAACTTGCTCGCCGGCAACTTCGACGAGCTCCCCGCTCCGCACATCGTCTTCGGCCCTATCACGTTGAAGCTGCGTCGGCACGTGGGATGTGATGGCGAGTACATCGCCTACGGTGAGCCGATGAACGACGAACGGCCGGATTGGTTCGTGGGTAGGACGCGGAAGCTGAGATTTGAGGTTGAGCTTCTGTCTTCTTCTGGCGTCGACGTGCTGGAATACAACCTCCGGAAGTTCGCGCTGAATAAGAGCTGGCGGGTGCTCGCGGTGTTCTTCGGTCCTGCCCGCACGCTGCGGATCTGGAAGAAGGAAGACGGAGGGTATGGTCTGGAGACCTACGGCCTTCCGAAGACCGAGGAAGAATGGAACTGGCATCCGCACAGTTAGCGCCCCTGTCAGACGGGGCAAGAAACTGAAACGGGAGTGGTCGCCTCAGGCGACCACTCCCGTTACTCATTTTCGCGTAATCCCCTACGGGATTATTTCTGTTTAGAAAGTATATTTTTCAACTTATCCTTTACTTCGGTGACCGCGACACGGATGTCCCAATCTTCATGCTCGGCGCGCGCGATGTTTTTACTCGTCGCGTCCAGATTCACCTCCGCGCGATACACCGGGCCCTTCGTGTGATGTTTTGTGGTGCGCGCGATTTCAACAATCGCAATCACGCTCGTGCCGTTGCGCTCGTGCCGTTGCACGAACTTATCAAGCGACCCGATTTTTTCGTTGATGTACTCGATCATCGCGGGCGTGAGGTCAAGGTTGGTTGCTTTGATGTTTATTTTCATGGAGTGGTGGGTGCTTTTATTCGCGTTATTTTTATCGTCCAATTCGCGATATTCGCGAACACTATACGTAAATGACTTCTTCCTCAAGAACTATACCAAATTTTTTCTTTACTTGCGACTTTACAAGTTTAATCAGCGACTTCACATCGCTTGCCGAAGCGTCCAGCACGTTCACGATAAAGTTCGGATGTTTGGGTGAAATCATCGCGCCGCCATAGCTTACGCCTTTGACGCCGCTGGCTGCAATGAGATACGCGGCAGGTACTACAGGAAACGGATCATTCTTTACTGGAATCGCCGACCCACGCAGACTAAACGCTGACTTACGCAGAGCTTCCGCGTAGTTCCGCGTGCGTTCCGCGTAAATCTGCGTCACTGGGACATTTTTGAATATACTGCCGATGTTCGGATAATCCATCGGATGCCGCTCTTCGCGGTAGCGGATTTTTTCGGCAACTGTCCTTGCGATGACAGCCGGGTCCCCCGTCTTCATTTGCAGCGTTGCTTCCAAAATTATTTCTTCGCCGTCGTTAATTTTGAAGATGCTGTTGCGGTAGCCAAAGGCACATTCATTTGCCATGCGGTTCATGAGGCGCGGTTCTTTTTTTGCAATGTTCAAACTCGCGACTTCAAACACCGCATCTTTTGTTTCCCCGCCAAATGCGCCGGCGTTTCCTCGGATGGCGCCGCCAACGGTGCCGGGAAGCCCGCCCGCCCACTCCAACCCGGCGAGTCCGTGGATGGCAGCGAAGTCTACAAGTTCGCGCATGAGGACACCCGCGCCGACACGGATTTTTGTTTCATCGGCGGAGATGTGCCCAACGGCGGGCTTGATGACCAAGCCATCGAATCCTCCGTCATTGATGAGCAGGTTTGTTCCCCCACCGAGGATAAAAATGTCGCGTTTTTTTCTCTTGATTTTTCTCCATTCTTTGAGCGCGGCAATAATTTCATCGGCCGATGCCGGTTCACAAAAGTACCGCGCGATGCCGCCGATTTTGTAATTACTATAGAGGCTTAATTTTACGTCGTGACGGAACATGATTGAAATAAAAAAGAAAAAGAAGCACTGGCTTCCTTCGTGCGACAGTTACAATGTACGCGCGTTGATTCTATGCCCTGAGCGACTGCCAGTGGTGACCTCCAATTCTATTTGTGTTGAACGAGTGCGCAGCCGGCAATCGCTCGGGAGACGGAATCAAGAACGCAATGCGTTCATTTATATTATAATGCACGAACACCGTGCGAAGCAAACTAAAAACCTGTCTTGCGACAGGTTTTTAGCCAAATAGATTGGTGCGATTCCCGAGTTGATATCATCGCCTGGGAACACGACACTCATTCAAAAGTACTATAGCAGAGGAAGGGGTGCATTGTCAATAGCTAGAAAATATTCTCGTAATAATTTATTAGAAAATTATTTCCCAACTCTGTCAAGTACTCCGGAAAAAGCTGAACAGCGGCGACGTCCGCCCTCCATCCCCTCTCCCCTACTTGCTCCGGGTACTTTAATGCGTAGAATTCCGCGATCTTTTTGAACTTCTTTACCTTCGCCGAGGTCATATTGTCCTCCGGCTTTAACGCGGCTCCCCCGCCAGTAAGCAAGGTCTTTACCTCTATAAATAGAAGCAACCCATCTTTCGCCTTTGCAACGATGTCGATTTCACCGAATTTTTGCCGGTAGTTTCTTGCGATGATTTTGCAGCCACTTTTTACGAGGTGCTCTACGGCAAGCTCCTCGCCGAGATCACCGATGGTTTTGGTTGATGTCATATGCGTTACAGTGTTTGACGGCAAACACTCGTACAATCCTTCGACAAGCTCAGGATAAATAAAACAATAAAGCAATGAATCAAAAAAGCAACACAATGTTTACCGTCAAACAATGTTTACCGTCAAACATTGTTTCAGGCGAGGATGTTTGCCGGCAAACATTTGAAATGTATCAAAAGCCACTAAAAATACGGCAAGAGTACTGTTAATACGGCAAAACATGCTACTTTGCCGTATTTGTTTTATATTTTCGGTGAAATTGTTTCACGTCAAACACGCAGACAAGAAAACAATAAAGCAATAAATCAAAGAAGCGACAGATGTTTGCCGTCAAACAATTGTTTGACGGTAAACAATTGTCTTGGGTGGAGGACATCGAAAAAACGTGATAAAGTGTTTGCCGTCAAACAATTGTTTTGGTAAAAATGACAAAAGTGTAGGTTTAATCAACCGATTGGATTATGGAGAAATTGCCTAGAAAGTAGGCTATAAAATGTTTAACAGATTGTTTAACGCCATGTAAATAAGTCAATCGGATAGGTTTAATCAACCGATTGGATTAAAAAACACCCGTGAAACAAATTATACTGTAAAACAATATTGTGCGACAGATATGTAAAGTGTAACGGCCAGCTCGAGGTTGTCGGGCTGGCCGTCGTGTAGATCACTTCTTGCTGTTCGCGATGCGGTGCTGCTCGAGCCGTTCGGCGGCAGCAAGGATGGAAAGCCAATACTGCATGAGTTCCGCGGTATCGTCGCTGCCGCCGGGCCGGCAGTCCAGGATGCGCTTTAACGCGGCGATGAGCTCTCGGCGTGTTTCGCCGTCAAACTCTTCGACGGCGATCGTTTTGACGCGTAGCGCTCCGGCAATCATATCTGCGACAACGCTCGCATCCTTTTCGTCTACACCGCCATAGGCACAGATGGATGATTCCAGCATCGTGCCGATGCGCAGATTGTGGACACACGCAATCGCGTCAAGGTCTCCCTGCAGCTGCGCGCCTTTGAGGAGGACATCCGGCGGCGACATGATATTTCCGACGTACGCATGAAGTTCCTCGTGTGTCATGTGCTGGAGCGAATTCTGCCGTTTGTACAGCCACCAGTGAGCGCGTTGGCACCAGTAGTAGATACCGCTCATCGCGAGCACGAGCAGTGCGAGCCCGACGACCGTCTGTCCGAACGGTGTGAGGAGCCGATACAAGGTATCCATGTGACCTCCGTAATGGAATGGCGGTGAATAACTGATTACAGTATAACGCTATTATTTAAAAAAAGAAAATCGCCGGCTCCCGGGAAGGGGAGTCGGCGATCGGTGCGTTCGTGGGGTGCTAGCGTCCGCTGGGCGACCACTTCGTCAGCGGCTCCAGCTTGTAGATGACGATGGCGCCATCCGCGGGATGGAAGCAGGGGAGGAACCCTTTCTCCACAAGCCACGCGGCGCGCTCCTGGAACTTGCACTGGGCAAGGAGCGCCCTGCTGCACTGACCGGGAGGGAGGTTGAACCGCTCGTGCTCCACGAGCGTCAGCCCGTCCTTCAGACGCTCCCGTACTCCGCGCCAGGTGAAGATGCTCTGGCCGATCTTGGTCGGGTTAGGAACGGCGTTTCTGGGCATCCCATTTCTCCTTCTGACAAACCGAATGGCGGAGGACTCCGGACAGTTCTGTTTACTCCTTTCTGTTAGGCGACCGCAGTAACATCCGGCGCCACGAGGTTCACGATGCTCTCGGCATCCTTGAGGAAGCCGTAGACATTCTCCAGTGCGAATGGGATGTCGAAGCGCACTTCGTTGAAGCTCCAGTCGGCGCTGAGGTTTTCGTTCAGGTCGTGGAAGACCCTCAGGAGCAGCTGCCATGCCTCCCGAGTTGCGTCCCACGCCAGCTTCTCACTGAGCGTAGTGGGATTTACCCCAACGACGTCAAGGTAGAGTACGCACCGGTGTGCATCACCGCGGTGACGTTCCACGGTGAACGTGCGCCGCAGGATGCCCTTCGTTGCGTGGTGCTGCGGCCCATTGTCGGTCACCACATCCCTGTTGAGCTGTACGCAAATCGCGACAGCTCCGGTAATCCGTTGCATCATCGCGATTCCCCTGAAATGAGAACCTGCTGTTTATAGTCAGCTTACACAAGCCAACCGATTACTAGGAAGTAGTATAGCAATTCATTAGCATTTTGTCAATATTGACTTCGCTTGGCGTGGACAATAATATAAACGATATATGGCATTCACTAAAGAACAATTTGCAATTTTACGGTTGAAGTTGGAGGAGACGCTTGCCGATATTAAAGACGAGCTGAAAGGCGTTGATGGGAAAGTGACGGATATGGGCAGTGACAACGATCATCTTGAAGAAGAAGAGGATGAGGCCGAGGAGTTTTCCGTAAACGTTGCGATTGCGGGTGGATTAAAGGATCGTCGCGAGAATGTTGAAGTCGCGCTCCAGAAAATGGCTGAAGGGAAATATGGGAAATGCGAGAAGTGTGGCATGGACATCGGCATGGACGTGCTCATGGCCGACCCTGAATCGCGACTTTGCAAGCATTGTAAGGAGGGCGCGAAATAGCTTTAAAAATTATAGGAGAAAACGAAAGGTGCAAAACGCCTTTCGTTTTTTCTATACAAGAAGATGAAAAACTTTTCAAAACTGTATTCCGCGGAACTTGACGGCATTGACGCGCGGCTGATTGAAGTGGAGACAGACGTGAATGTGGGGCTCCATAGTTTTGCCATCGTCGGACTCGCGGATAAATCCATTTCTGAGGCAAAAGAGCGTGTGAACTCCGCGTTAAAAAATATCGGTGCCAAAGCTCCGAACCGCGAAAATCGGAAAATCGTTGTGAACCTCGCGCCGGCGGATGTAAAAAAAGTCGGTTCGCACTACGACCTTGCGATCGCCCTTGGGTATCTTTTGGCTACCGGTCAGATTGCGCCCGTTGATACGAAGAGCAAACTTTTTCTTGGCGAACTTTCACTTGAAGGAAATCTTCGGCCGGTCGGCGGGGTGCTGAACATGGTGCGCGCGGCAGCAGCGAAAGGGTTTGATGAAGTTTTTGTGCCAAGCGCGAATGCCCGCGAAGCGGCGATTGTGGAAGGCATCGCCGTGTACCCTGTTGTTGCCTTGCGCGAGCTCGTTTCGCATCTTGAAGGGAAGGCGGGGATTGAGGCGCAGCCGAAAACCGAAATCATGGACGCGACCACGGGTATGGTGGACTTCGCGGAAATTAAAGGCCAAGCGTACGGTAAGCGCGCGTTGACCATTGCCGCGGCCGGTGGACACAATATTTTTATGGTCGGCGCTCCCGGTGGGGGAAAGACCATGCTCGCGGAAGCGTTCGCCGGAATTTTGCCTCCGCTCACGACCGAGGAGGCGCTGGAGGTGACGCAAATATACAGCGCCGCCGGCATGCTTCGTGAGGCGCCATACATTTCCGCGCGGCCGTTCCGCTCGCCGCATCACACGGCATCTCCCGTGGCTGTCATCGGCGGGGGAACGAACCCACGCCCGGGTGAAATCAGCTTGGCGCATCGCGGCGTGCTTTTTCTTGATGAGATTCCGGAGTTCCGCCGTGACTTGTTGGAGGCATTGCGCCAGCCGCTGGAATCCGGAAAAGCGCATATTGCCCGCGCCAACGGCAACACCGTGTTTCCGGCGCGGTTCACGCTTGCCGCGGCAATGAACCCATGTCCTTGCGGCTACCATGGCGACGAAGAAAAGGCGTGTACTTGCGGCGCGCATGAAGTGCTCCGCTATCAGAAAAAAGTATCCGGTCCATTGCTTGACCGCATTGACATCCAAATCCGCGTGCCGAGAGTGAAACCGGAGGAGCTGCGCGCAAAACTTGTGTCCGGCGAAACAAGCGCGGAGGTCCGCGCAAAAGTCATTGCCGCGCGCGGAGTGCAAGCTGAACGGTTTGCGCGGCTGGCAGTGAAGGCAAAACACCGCCCTCGCGTGAACGCGGAGATGACTTCAAAACAGTGCGACGACTATATTGTATTTACCGCCGAAGCGGAAAAGTTTTTAAACACCGCGCTCAAAGGCGCCCAGCTTTCCGCCCGGGGATATTTCCGCGTGCTGAAGGTGGCGCAAACCATCGCGGACTTGGAAAACGCTGAGAAAGTTTCCGATGCACACCTCGCGGAGGCATTCGGGTACCGGCTACGGAATCAGGAGATGTAATCAAAAAGCCCCCGATGTTTTATCGGGGGCTTTTTGATTTGATGTATAACATTACCTACATTCCCAAAAACGGCAGAATTGCTTTCAGTCCGTTGAATGATGTGGAGATGATGAGGTAGTTGCCGAAGATGCCGTAGTTGAATGACGCTCCGGGTTTTGTGAATGTTGCATAGCGCGTAGGAACACCATTTACTTGCCCGGCCTTGAATTCGCCTTTCGCGCCCGGATCTTCAATGTAGAAAGGAGCAAGGTTAGCCGATTCAAGCCGGGCAAAGGTGGTTTGCGCGTCGCTCGGGATTGCCGAGGGCTTCAGCGCGGCAACGTACCCCGGCCAATGGCCGTTGTTGTCAAAATACGCGAAGCCGGAGAAATCGTCGGCGATAAGATCTTTGATGGTGTTGGCGGCAAGTTCGGGTACGAGCGCGTTCAAGAAATCACCGAACGGAACTTGGCCGCCATTTGAAAAAACAGCGAGTTCGTCCATCACGTGCGGTGCGGTGTGATTCGTCACCTCGCGGACTGTCGCCGCCATAATTGCCTCGGCGGTTATTGAAGGAAGGTCGAGCTGTGCTTGTGATGGTAGCGGATTGGGAAAAAGGGAAACATGCGGCAGCGGTTGTGGCGCTGAAACCCTCGGCGTCACAACGGGCTCGGGTTCCGGCGCTTGCGGAGTGAATATAAGCGGGTAGACGACGTAATAACCCAAGAGTCCCAGCACGACGACGCCAACAATACTTCCGCCGATAATGGCGATAAGTTTTCCGGATGGGTTCCCTGAGATCGCAACGCCATCGGGAAGTTGACCAATGGTTCCCGGCGCAAACACGGGCGTTTCATCGTCCAGGTCTTCCAATCGGATTTTTTTTGCTTCAGCTCCGGCACCTCCTGATGCCGAAAGCGTTTCCGCGTCCGAGGTGAGCGAACGAATGCGTACTTCCGGTCCCGGCGGGGGAGGGGTTTTCATTTCAGACGGCGCCATCGGCGTCGGAACAGTTGAAGGCATTCCGGACGGGGCAACGGGTGCCACGTGCTGAAAGTCGCGCGTCATCGGCGGCGGCGGAGGCGGAGTGGGTCGCGGAGGAACCAGCGGAGGCGGAATAGGACGAGGCGGGAAAGACGGCTGATTATTTGCTAATGACTTCGGCGGAAGATTATTAAGATTTGATGGGAGGTTGTCCATACCCTGTGCTACAACTTCGATTTACCCTGTGCCACAACTTACATACGCAATTTTTGGAAGATACCTTACCTATTGAGGCGTTCGCAATGGCCATTTCCTCAATCACGTATGATTTGTTGTGGCACAGGGTTTAAGTTTGTAATATACTTCAAGCATTTTTGAGATATCAACGCTTTGTTATAAATCCCAAAATATCGCCTTGGCGTGCCCTACGATCGAAGTTGTCGCACGGGGCATATTTTTTATTGTAACATAGAACCCATCTCAAAATATGCCTGGCCGCGATACTGGTCAATTTCGCCCGTCGCAAGGAGCGAGGACGAGAGTGTATCCACTGTGATACTCCGAGTCCGTTGCGACACTGCGACGGGCGAAATTGGCCGTATCCCGAAGGGTTGCGGTAGTTTTTGCACGATGCGGCGTTACTCCTCGGAGTTGTAGCGCTGGGGCTACAAACTCCTTCGTCGCGCCTTGCATCGTGCAAAAACTCCTCGCAACGCGGCTCAGGGATATTTTGAGATGGGTTCTAATTGACGCCAACCCTCTATTCCTTTATATTATTATGCAGTGCAGGCAGCAACGGGAGGTGAGCGATGACGTGGGAAGAATTTCTGAAGCCGGATCTCAAAGGGCGCGAGGCCGAGATCCGATGGGGTGTCGGGTCTGGCGAACGCGGGTGCATCGACAACATCATCTACTACGCCAGGACCGGGGTCGTCTCTGTGTACTGGCGCCTCACCGCTATGCGCTGGGACGTGACAGCGCCGTGGCGGAAGGTGGGCGAGGAAAGGGGCGGTAACCTGGACGACCCCATCTTCCAGGTCGTCGGCGACCCGGAGAAGAAGGAAGACGGATCGGTGCTATTTCATTTTGGTGGTGGTGAGGTGGAGATCTCTCCTCCTGAAGCCGACCGCCAGGCGAAGATCCTCTGTCCGTAGGCAGCCGACGGTTGGTAGTAGTACAACGCGAAAACGCAAAGGCCCCGGTGGTAAATCCATCGAGGCCTTCTACGTTTTACGGATCAACTAGGGCTGTCATCCACGCGCTATCCCCGCGATTTCTCTTCCTGCCCCATGGCTTTCAAGGATAACCCGATCTTCCCATGTTCGGAGCGGACAACTTTCACGCGCACGTGGTCGCCAAGTTTCAATACCTCCGTCACTGTTTTCACGAACCCCTCTTTCAATTCGGAGACGTGAATCATGCCGTCCTGGTCACCACCCAAATCCACAATCGCGCCGAATTCCAGAATCCGCACCACGTTGCCTTCCACGATATCACCGACTTTATATTCCTTGGTGATGCCTTCAATTTCGCGCTTCGCGGCTTCGGCGATTTCGCTGGAAGCACCAGTGATGTACACGAATCCGGTCTGGTCAATGTCAATAGACATGACGCCGGTCTTGGCGATGATGCCGTTAATCATTTTGCCGCCAGGCCCTATGATGAGCCCGAACTTCTCCGGATCCATCGGCATGATGATGATTGCCGGCGCGTACTTGGAAAGCGTGGCGCGTGGCGCCGCAATTGTCTTCTCCATCGCGCTTAAGATGTGCAAGCGCGCGGCTTTTGCTTGCGCCAAGGTCTTCGCCGCCATCTCCACCGTGAGTCCCTGGATTTTCACATCAAGCTGAATGGCGTTCACGCCGTCGCGTGTACCAGCGATTTTGAAATCCATGTCGCCATAGTGGTCCTCCGGCCCCTGGATGTCCGTCAGCACTTTATATTCGCCGTTCGCTCCGGTCATGAGTCCCATCGCGATACCCGCCGCGAGTTTTTTCATCGGCACACCCGCGTCCATTAAGGCCATTGAGCCGGCGCAGACCGTTGCCATGGACGATGAGCCGTTGGACGAAAGAATTTCCGAAACCAAACGGATGGCGTACGGAAATGTTTCCTTTGACGGAAGCAAATTCACGATGGCTTTTTCCGCCAACGCGGCGTGCCCGATTTCGCGCCGTCCAGGTCCGCGCATGGGGCCCGTTTCGCCGACGGAATATTTCGGGAAGTTGTAGTGCAAAAGGAAGCGCTTCTTTCCGGAGAAATCCATCGTCTCAACAAGCTGCTCGCCGGACGGCGGCGCAAGCGTCACAACCGCCAATGCCTGTGTGTTGCCGCGGATGAAGAGCGCGCTACCGTGGAGGCGTTCAAGCACGTGTGTCTCGGTGTAGAGTTCGCGCACCTCGTCCAGTTTGCGGCCGTCCGGACGGCGCTCTTTGGTCAAAATCTGTTCATGGACAAGTACATCAACCATGTCCTCAAACAAGTGCTCCGCCATGCCGAGCGCCGCAGCGTCCGCCTCGCCTTCTTTCAAATGCTCCATGAGTCCGTCGTGCACAGTCGCCATTTGCTCCTGGCGGGCAACCTTTTCTTTGGTGTATACCGCGGTTTCAATTTTATCTTTCAGGTATGCCGCGACTTTCTTTTTCAACTCCTCGTCCGGTTCCACGAGCGGAAGCGCCGCTTTCGGTTTGCCGATTTCTTTCACCATTTTTTCCTGCAGCGCGACAAGCTTCGCGATTTCTTTTTGCGCGAGGGTGAATCCTTCCACGGTCGCGTCTTCCGATGCTTCGCGGCCTTCAAGCTCAATCATGTTGATGCGGTCTTTCGTTCCCGCAACAAATGCATCAAATTCCGGCTCAATCACGTCGGGGAGCTTTGGGTTGACCTGCAAGGCGCCGCCAAGACGCGCGATGTTTACTCCCGCGACCGGTCCGCCCCACGGAATATCCGAAATGGCGAGCGCGGCAGACGCGGCCATGAGCGCCGCGAAGGGATGGTCGTTTTCTCCGTCAAAAGAAAGCACGGTGAGAATCACCTGGATTTCACGGCGGATACGTTGGTCAAACAACGGGCGGATAGTGCGGTCAACGAGACGGCCGGCCAAAATGGCATCGTCCGGCGCCCTGCCTTCGCGGCGCATAAAGCGGCTACCGAGAATTTTCCCGACGGCATAAAAACGCTGTTCGTAGTCAACGGTGAGCGGCAAATAATCTCCTTTTGAGGAATTTTTACTCATAACAGCGGTCGCCAAAACGGCGGTGTCGCCATAGTGGCAAATGACCGCGGCGTTTGTCTGCTCCGCGAGCCGTGAAACTTCAAGCGTGAGCGGTCGGCCCTGAAAATCTATCGTGAACGATTTTTTATTGAGATCCATGGTTTGAGCGCGTTGGCGTCTCACCGGATCTCGCAGGTCAAGAATCAAGAATAAAGAATCAATTCACAATCGATTACTTATTCCTGGCTCCGACCGTTGCTATCTCGGCAATTCCGCTCGCGCAGTTATTTTTTAATTTTTTAATGTATGACCTATACCTGACCTTTTTTTAATAATATCTTCGGAATGTCCTCAAGGGCGATAAACTCATCCGCTACCTCTTTTATTCTCGCATTTGTACTGCGGCTGAATGCGGCAACCTCCACCGTGCGTCCTTTGCCCCACTTTAAGTATTCCACGAGCGGCACAAAATCGCCATCACCGGTCACAAGCACCACTGCGTCCAAAAATTCCGCCATGCGAATGGCATCCACCGCCATGCCAACGTCCCAATCCGCTTTTTTCGCGCCGGAGGCAAAAATTTGGATGTCTTTCATGCGCAGCTCAATGCCCACACGGCGGAGCGCGTCAAAAAACGACGCCTCGGGGGTGAGTCCGGAGCTGCCTCGTCCCTCCGCTGGAGCTTGCACGGGATGCGAGTCGTGTCCGCCTTCCACGTCGGATTTCACCACGTAGGCGATGGCGCGGATGAGTTTCCGCCCGGCAAGCAGCGTCTTTAAGAGCTCCTTATAATTCACGCGTGAGCTGTAAAGATTCTTCGCCGAGTGATAAAGGTTCTGGATATCAATAAAGATTCCGACGCGCTGCTCTTTATTTTTGATTGCTGCCATAAAATTTCTTACGTCCTACTTCTTACGTCTTATTTCTTATTTAAGCCCCAGCTTCTTTACTGTCGCAGTGTGCGCTTTGGCATCATTTTTTGCGAGATAGGCCAAAAGGCGGCGGCGCTTGCCGACCATCTGCAGGAGTCCGCGGCGGGAGGTGTTATCTTTCGGATTCTTTTTCAAGTGCGCCACGAGTTCGTCAATACGGCGGGAGAGAATGCCGATCTGCACGCCGGAAGAACCGGTATCAGTGTCGTGTATGGCATGCTCTTTTACGATGATTTTCTTTTTTCTTGGAGTTAACATATGAGTTTTGGTAATGGTTCGACTGTGCTCACCAAATAAATATTTCCTGAGCTTGTCGAAGGAATACTCTACTTTTTAAGTTTAAGAATAATGCGTTTCTCGGCGGGTTTCACTGTTGCAATATGGAACGTGTACGACTTGCCCAATTCAAGTTGCTTTTTCATTTCATCAACGCCTCCGAACTCCGACACGTGGATAAGGCCCTGGATATCCGCATCCAGCGCAACAAACGCGCCGAACGGATTGAACTTCGTGACGGTGCCTTGCACATCGGTGTCATCTTTGTATTTCTCCGGCACCTTGAGCCACGGGTCTTCCTGAAGGGCTTTGAGTGAAAGCGAAACGCGGCCGTCCTTGATTTCAAGGATTTTCGCTTTGATGGAATCATTCACTTTCACGATTTCTTTCGGGTTTTCAATGAGGCGATGGCTTAATTCCGAAATGTGGATAAGGCCTTCAATGTCCGGGTTGTCCGCGAAGCGTACAAACGCGCCGAAGTCCGCGACTCCCGAAACAATGCCTTCCACCATGTCGCCCACCTTATACTTCTCCAAAAGCTCCTTCACATTCGTGCTCATAGTCTCGCGCTCGGAGATGATGAGCTTGTTGGTGCGGGGATTGAGGTCAATGATTTTCACCTTCAATTCCTGACCGATGAATTTTTTGAGTTCCTCAAGAATCTTGCCTTTGTCGCCGTCCTCAATGTGCGGATAGTGGTCCGGGGTCAATTGCGACACCGGCAAAAACGCTTTGACGTCGCCGATGGGGGCAATGAGTCCGCCGGAATTCGCCGCCGTAATTTTGACGGTAACAATTTCCCCGCGCTCCAACAGATTCTTGATGTCCTGCCACGCGCGTTGCTTGCCGGCTTCGGCGAGCGAGAGTTCGATATAGCCGTCGTCATTTTCCGGATCAACGACCTTCGCGCTGACTTTATCGCCCGGCTTCAGTGCTTTCACGGCTTCCGCGGCGTTGGAATATTCGGCGCCGTACACAATGCCGGTGCCGAACCTGCCGAGATCAAAATAGGCGGACTTGGTTCCTTTGCTTAAAAATACTGCTTCAACGAGGTCGCCGTGCTTTAATGTAGCGAGCAGGCCAGAATCGCCTTTCAAGAGCTGCGTAATGGGCGAATTCAACTTCTTCGGAATGGTAATGGGCATATATATATGTAGTCCTTCGACTTTGCTCAGGAACTATATAGTTGGTGAGCTTGTCGAACCACTACAACCGTGAGGATGAAATTTACTTATAATGTCGCTTTTCGGCGCATCCCCGGCAGCCGATCCGCAATTACTCCAAATGATAGCGGAGTCCGCTCAAAAATGCAAGCGCGTACTCTGTCATTGCGAAGGGCCGATAGCCATCGGCCCTGTGGCAATCTTACATTATAAAAACCCTAAAAATGGATTAGGGGCGGGTGAGCATTATACTCACCCGCCCCCGTTGCTGTTCTACTGGCCGTTGTTGCCGGACTCACCGTTCCCGCCGCTCGTCGCCGCGGTCACGGGCTCGAGTGCCGGCTCGGTCGTCGCCAGAGCCGGTTCCGCCGCCGGCGTGGTCGTGGGCGGCTGCGTTGCCGCCGCGATCTGCGCCTGGAGCGCCTTGATGGTCTTCTGCGCGTTCGCCGCGCGTCCGTTCGCCTCGGCGAGCTTCCTGCGCGCCTCGCTGAGGTTGTTCTTCAAGTCGTCCTCCGCTCGCAAGTTCGTGTCCTTCAGCGCCTGAATCGTCTGCTGCGCTTTCAGCCGCTGGTCGTCCTTGCCGTGCTGGTAGGCCTCGTCCATGACGTCCCACAGGCTCTGCATGGCCGGGACCTCTCCCGTGTTGGTGTTGATCGTCTGGCTCATGAGCCAGGAGAGGAGACCGTTGTAGTCGCCGACCTGGCGGATGACCTTCGCCTTCTTCCCGTCGAGCATCGTGATCTCGCTCCCCGGCACGTACTTGTGCGCGGGATTCTCGATGGTCATCGTGGGCACAAACTGCAGCAACCGGCCGCCCTCGTACTGCTTGTGGGCCTCGCACCAGCCCGTCTCCACCACTAGGAACCGTCCAACCAAACTCTTCATCACGACCCGCTCCTTTCCACCAAAATGGGTGAAACCAGATCTTTCGCGCAACCCGCCGAACGACGGATACTAACGCGAAATTAGATACAGTATACTCTTTCGCCGGAAAAAGTCAAGCCCCCATAGGCGTCGCGCTAACGGCTCAACGGCGTATGCCCCGTTGAGCCGTTAAAAATTGAGGAACTAAGCGGCTTCTTAGTGTACCTTTTGCCCCACAAGCGGCAGGGTCGGCATCAGAAAGGAATCGTATATAAAAGGAAGCGGCCGCAGGTTTCAGGAACCTGCGGCCACGGTGCTTGCGTCGTGCGCGTTGCGCACTATGACTGCGCGTTGCCGACGATCTTCTCGATCATCTGTGTGGTGATGATGCCCTTCGCTCCCTCGACGGCATCCAAGAGCTGATCGAGGCTACCCTTGTGCTGGTCGCAGCCGCCGATCTTCGCTTGTATGCGGTCGGGTTCGTAACTGCGGTAGTCCAGCCGGGCACCGCTCTTGAACATCGCGACGACGCGTTCGCCCGCCGCCTTGCACTGGACGAACGCGGCGATGTTGTTGTAGAGGTTTTCCGGTCCGCCGCAGACGAAGCAACCCGGGGTCTGGTCGAGGCCGATGCCTCTCACCCAGAAGAACTCGCCTTCGCCATCCGGCCGCTTGTCCGGCTTGCCGTGGGAAGGGGTGCCGCGACGCGGATGCGGCTGGAGTTCGGGGTAGATTGTCTTTTCGGCGTCGTTGCCGAATCCGATGGGCGACTTCGTGATGCCTTCCCCCAGAATGACACAACCCTTCTCGCACTCCCCGCAGTTCCACGTTGCCGCGCCACCGCCGGACGCCATGCTGTAGCCGGAACGGTAGCCGCAGTAGGGACAGCCGAACTCTTTCATCTCAGCGAAGCTGACTGCGATGATGTCAGCGGATTTGTTCTCACTCATCGCCAGATCTCCTCAAAAGAGGGTCTTCCCAAATGCGCCTCGTTAGAACATCTAACGATGCTGGCATAATAGCACGCAATATATTGATTTGTCAAGCGCCGTGAAATCTCGCATTGCGTGCGTTGCTTAATCGAAAAAATTTTGCTACTCTTCCATATATACTAGTGGCTAAACCCTAGTCGCTAGTGGCTTCTATATATATGGTCATCAACTGGTACGGTGAAGGATGTTTCAAGGTTGCGAGCGGCCCGCTGACGCTGGTTTCCGATCCCTTTGAATCCGGTAACGGATTAACACCGCCGCGGTTTAAGACCGACTTGGTGTTGAAGACCGGCGGCTACGGCGCGTACGCGTCGGAAAAAGACGCGGAAGCACGGTTGGTTTCAGGCCCTGGCGAATACGAGGTGAAGGGGATTGAGGTTTCCGGCTACCCATCAGGGGTGGGCGCAGTATATATGGTACGCATGGAAGAAATGCGCCTTGTGTTTCTTGGTGGACTGTCAGCCGAACTTACCGCCGACGTCCAGGAGCAGCTCATCGGCGCGCATATACTATTTGTTCCCGCGGGAGGTTCTCCGCAGCTGGAAGCGAAGGATGTCGCGACGCTCATCAAAAAACTTGAGCCGAAAATCGTCATCGCGTCATTTTTCAGGATTCCGGAGTTAAAGCGCAAGGCCGAAGATTTGAAAGAGCTTGAAAAATCGATGGGGCAAAAATTTGAAATTGTTGATAAGCTGACCATCAAAGCGAAAGAAATCGGCGAGGGGTTGCGGCTCATTGCTATGAAGCTATAGCAATGAAATGTCTAATTCCTAATAACTAATTTCTAATTACGGTAGCGCTTCGACGGGCTCAGCACATAAATATTTCCTGAGTGGAATCGAAGGAATACAATAACATGAGGCGTTGGATAGAAGACATAAGAAATTCCGATGAGGCGACAAAGCAGCGCTGGGTTATTGGGTTTACGGTTGCGACATCAAGCATCGTTGTGGCATTGTGGATGGGATACGTTGCCTTGCAAGTTCCGGACATCACGCAACCGAAAGCGAGATTACTTGCGAACGCGGGAATAGCGGCGCGGACAATAACCGCCCCGCCTAAAACAGCGGGCGTCACGGAAACATTTACGGCGGGAGCGGGTGCCATCGCGGACGGCATCGGTTTGCGGTTGAGTCGCGGCATCGCGATGGTGAAAGGGATTCTTGGTCCCTCAAACACCATCGAGGTGCGCGGAGTAAAACAAGATTTTATACTGAAAGGCGTGGAAGCTGTGCCGGAGACGGAGTTTCCGTAATGTCCGTAGTCGGACGTCCGAAGACCGGCAGCCGAGTCAGCCGCCTCGTCTTCGGTCAAGCGCAGCGATCGAACATCCGTCATCCAACTTAAACTCATGGACAACGTAGAAAAACGAGAAATAACCCAGGAGCTTCGCGATTCGTATTTGGATTACGCGATGTCGGTCATTGTGTCGCGCGCGCTGCCGGATGTGCGCGACGGTTTGAAGCCCGTACAGCGGCGTATTTTGTACACCATGCACGAGCTGGGACTTACCTCCACCGCGAAGTTCAGAAAGTGCGCGAAAATCAGCGGCGACACGACCGGCAACTACCACCCGCACGGCACGGTCGCGGTCTACGACGCCTTGGCGCGCATGGCGCAGGATTTTTCGCTGCGTTACCCGCTGATTATCGGCCAGGGAAATTTTGGATCGATCGACGGCGATCCGCCGGCGGCTGAACGTTACACTGAGGCGAAACTTTCCAAAATCGCGGACGAATTGCTTACCGATATTGATAAAGAAACCGTGGACTGGCAGCAAAACTATGACGGCGTGCGCATGGAGCCGAAATATTTTCCGGCGAGATTGCCGAACATGCTGTTAAACGGCGCCGTTGGTATTGCCGTCGGCATGGCAACCAACATCCCCCCGCACAATTTGACGGAAGTGGTGGACGCGACGCTGCACACGATTGATAATCCCGATGCCACCGCTGAAGACCTGATGAACTTTGTGAAAGGGCCGGATTTTCCGACGGGCGGAATTATTTACGACCGCAAAGCAATCACCGCCGCTTACATCGCCGGCCGGGGTGCCATGACCATCCGCGCGCTTGCGGAAGTAAAGGAGCGCAAAGGCGCGAAAGGCGAGCAGTACAACATTGAAATCACGGAGATTCCGTACCAGGTGAATAAATCCGAGCTTATCGTAAAGATGGCGGAACTCGTGACTGAGAAAAAAATTGACGGTATCCGCGACATCCGCGACGAGTCCGACAAGGACGGTATGTCCATTATTGTTGAATTGAAAAACGACGTACCTCCGCAAAAGGTATTAAACCAGCTCTATCAATACACCGACCTGCAAAAAGATTTCCATTTGAACCTCTTGGCCTTAGCGGACGGCCTGCAACCGCGGGTCATGTCCATCAAGGACGTCATCGCGGCATACATTGCTCACCGGAAAAACATGGTGCGCCGCCGCGCGGAGTTTGATTTGCGGAAAGCCGAGGAGCGCGCGCATATTTTGACCGGTCTCGTGAAGGCGTTGGACGACATTGACGCGGTGATTAACACCATCAAGAAATCCGAAGATCGGAACGCCGCGCACGCGAACCTGATGAAAAAGTTTAAGTTTTCAGAGATTCAGGCGAACGCGATTTTGGAAATGCGTTTGCAGACGCTGGCCGCGTTGGAACGGGAAAAACTTGATGCCGAACTGAAAGAAAAGAAAGCGCTTATCGCGGAACTGCAACTTCTCCTAAAAAGCGCGGCAAAAATTTTGGGCGTCATTAAAAAAGAATTGACCGAGTTGAGGGAAAAATACGGCGACGAACGGCGCACGAAAGTGGTGGTCGGGGGACTCAAAGAATTCCGTCAGGAAGACCTCGTGCCGCAGGAAGACGTGGTGATTACGCTTTCTCATGGCGGCTACATCAAGCGCGTGCTGCCGGAGGCGTTTAAGAGCCAGCACCGCGGGGGCAAGGGACTCATCGGATCGGACGTTGCCGAGGAAGATTTCCTCCAGCATTTTATTTCCGCGAACACGCACGACAACATGCTCTTTTTCACGGATCGCGGAAGAGTATTTCAGACAAAAGCGTATGAAATTCCTGAGGGTTCGCGCACGTCAAAGGGAAAGTCCGTGCATAACTTTTTGGAAATTTCTCCGGAAGAAAAAATCAGCGCGGTCATCAGTTACACCAACGACGACAAGGGCTACCTGGTAATGGCGACGAAAAACGGCATGGTCAAAAAGACCGCGCTTACTGATTTCGGCAATGTCCGCCGCACCGGCATCATCGCGATTCGCCTCAAAAAAGGCGATGAGTTGAATTGGGTTATGCTTTCGTCGGGTGGTGATGAGTTGCTGATCACAACCGCGAATGGTCAGGGTATTCGTTTCAAAGAATCACAAACCCGGCCGATGAGCCGTACGGCAAGCGGCGTTCGCGGTATCCGCCTCAAGGGGAGCGACCACGTGAGCGGATTGGAAATTGTGAAGAAAGAAACAAAAGACGCGCGTCTCTTAACCGTCATGGCAAACGGCTATGGCAAGCAAACGGAGGTGAAGGAATATAAAACGCAGAATCGCGGAGGATCGGGTGTCCGCGCCGCGAAAATTACGGCAAAAACCGGACCGCTGATTTCCGCGCATCTTGTTTCAGACGAAACGGAACTTTTAGTACTTTCAGCAAAAGGACAAATCATTCGCACGTCATTGGAAAGCGTCCGCCAAGCCGGCCGCGCCACGCAAGGCGTCCGGATTATGAGCTTGAACGCGGGAGATCATTTGATAGGAGTCATCTGCCTTTAGTTGTGGTAATATTGTAGTATGTCTCGTCGGCTTTTGATTACATTGGGAGTTTTGGCGCTCATCGTCGTCCTTTTTGTATTGGTGTTTACCGGAGTCATCCCCGGTCTCCGAAAGGACATCACCGCGAATAAAGTCGCGCTTTCCATGTGGGGCGTGTTTGACGCGCCGGATGCATTCAGCGCGGTAATAAACGCGTATAAAGCGCAAGCGCCGAATGTGTCAATCGCGTACAAGCAATTTGCTCCGGAGGATTATGAGCGTGAACTGGTGAATGCGTTGGCGGCGGGGAAGGGGCCGGATATGTTCATGGCGCATAACACCTGGCTCCCGAAACACTATGACAAAATGCTTCCGCTGACCGGCGAATCGCTACCCATCGCGACATTTCGGAATCTGTTCCCGCGTGTCGTGGAGCAGGACTTCGCGCCGGACGGCCTCATCTATGCCCTTCCTTTATATGTAGACTCTCTGGCGCTCTTCTATAATAAGGACGCGTTTGATAACGCGGGCCGTGCCGTGCCGCCGAAAAATTGGGAACAAGTAAATGCCTTGATTCCCAAACTCCGCGCCATTGACCGGAGCGGAAAAATTACGAAAGCCGCGGTTGCTATCGGCGGTTCGCCTAAGAGCATCAACCGCGCGACGGATCTGCTTTCGCTTATTATGATGCAGGGCGGCGCGCCGATGGTCTCCGAGGGTTTCGGCGGCGCGCAGTTTGCCGTGAAAGGGGCGGCTGGGTTGGATTTCTATACGCAGTTTGTTGATCCAAAAAGCCCGCTCTACACATGGAATGACCAACTGCACTATTCACTGGACGCATTCGCGGAGGGGAGCGTGGCGATGATGTTTAACTATCAGTACAACATCGCCGCGTTGAAGCAGAAAAATCCGTTTTTGATGTTCGGCGTCGCCGGAATGCCGCAGCCACGCACCGCCGCGAATCGCGTTGATTACGCGAACTACTTTGGGCTTGCGGTTTCGGGACGTAGCCGCAACGCAGCCGCGGCGTGGGATTTCATCAAGTTTTTGACGACAAACGAAAATGTTTCCGCGGCGTATCTTCGGGCAAACGGCCATGCGCCGGCGCTTCGTGTGCTTATTGACGCGCAGAGCGATGAGTCCGACGCCGGCGTGTTCGCGAGGCAGGCATTGACCGCGCGGTCATATCCGCAAATTGACAATACCGAAGTGGAGCGCGTCATGGGCGAGTTGATTGAGAACGCCATTTACGGAAAACTTCCGAAGGACCGGGCTTTGCGGCAGGCAGAGGATGCGATAACGACGCTGATTAGGGAACGGGCGAAGTAATCCCCTTGTCATTCTGAAGCCGATAGCCATCGGCTGAAGAATCTCAGAGATCCTTCGCTCCGCTCAGGATGACACAGCATGCGTATATTTATGAAAAAATTTTTTATCACATCAAGCATCGCCTTTCTCGCAAACACGTCAATCGTGTCCGCTGCCGGAATCGTTCCGCAGTGCGAAGGCGTCACCTGCTCCATCTGCGATCTCATTAAGCTCGCGCATAACGTGATTCAGTATGCTATTCAACTTTCGTTCGCGCTCGCCGTGGGAATGGTGGTGCTTGGTGGCTATTATCTGATTACCGCCGGCGGTTCGGAAGAAAAAGTGACGCAAGGGAGAAAAATTGTATGGTACGCGGTAGTGGGACTGGGCATCGTGCTCTCGGGTTGGGTGCTTATCAATACCATGTTTCAGATTCTCATTAAGTCGCCGTCACCGCGGCCATGGAATGATATTCCCGATGATTGCGGATTGCCCGGAGTAGTGAATACGATGTCGGCGCCGCCGGTGGTTGGGGCGTCCGGCGCGTTGGAGCCTCAGGGTCCATCGAGCGATCTCATGACTAACCCGAACGACGAAATCAATCAGCGTTTTCGCGCGCCCGGGGGCGGCGGGAGTTTGTAAAGCCCGCACGCTTGCTTAACGGCGGCAGAACAATGTGTTAGGGTAAAATAAATCATGCTTAATCTTCTCGTCAAAACTGCGCACGCGATTACTATCGCTAACCCGTTGGGATACAATACGATTTCCGATCTTATTTGCGGCATCGCTGCCGCGTTGGCGGTGATTGCCGGAGCTATAGCGGTGATTATGGTGCTCTACGGCGCGTTCCAGATTTTGACCGCCGGAGGAGAACCAAAAAAGTTCGAGGAAGGCAGGCACACCATTATTTACGCCGCGATCGGTCTCGCGGTGGTACTTCTTGCGAGCGGCATTGTTTCGCTGGTAGGAAATATTTTAGGTGACGCCGGAATACAAACGGGAATCTTCAGCTGCGGACGGGGCGCGCCGACACAAAATATCCCCGTTCCCATCGTTCCGGAACGTAATCCGTTGTGGGGTAATGACTTCCCAATACCGTCATTAGATGAGCGTTCTACATTGCGTTTATAACGCATCCCGGGCACTTTCGCTGTTTTTTAGAAACGGATATGTTATATTGAAACCATAGCATTTTACCGAAAGGTCGATTATTCACAACATTCAACATGAAAAATACATTAAATAAATTGGCTGTCGCGGGGGTGGTGGTGATGGCGCTTGCTCCGCTCGCGAGCTTCGCGATTGTCGGCGTCAACCCGACGCTCCCGTCGGCTGATCTCACTCTCGGAAAGGTAACGACTCTCATTGGCACGATTGCCAACTGGATATTCGCCATTTTCCTTGCCGTCGCGGTGGTGTACATTCTCTACGCGGCGTATTTGTACTTGAAAGGAGAAGAGGCGGAAATTGAAGAGGCGAAAAAGCGTCTTATCGCGGCAGCGATTGCCATCGCAATCGCGTTACTCGCAAAAGGTATTCAACCGTTGGTGGAGAACTTGCTCGGAAGCCAAGGGCAAGGAGGCGCAGGAATCCTTTAGTAGCAAGTGTTGCAAATCAAAAACTCCCTTGATGTTCATCGGGGGAGTTTTTGATTTTAGTGATATTATGTTATGATGGCGGGGAAAGCATGCCCTCGTGGTGCAACTGGCAGACACGCAGCGCTTAGGACGCTGTCCCCTAAAGGGTTGGAGGTTCAAATCCTCCCGAGGGCACCAATAAACCAAGAACACGTTCGTTATATGAACATCCCATTGATTTATCTTTTTAGAAAAATGTGGCGATACGCCGAAGATAACCGGCGCAACGTGGTGTTGTATATCTCCATGTTTGTGCTGGCGAATCTTATAAGCGCTCTTGAACCGCTTATCGTCGGCGTATTTCTGAATGCCGTTCAGTCGGAGGGAGTGCGCGCGGAGAATGTCCCACACCTTTTTCTTCTCCTTTGCTTGCTCCCGCTTCTTGAAGTAACATTCTGGTCTTTGCACGGACCGGCGAGAACGATTGAGAATAGGAACGCCTTCATTGTTCGCGCGAATTATAAAAACTATCTTTTGCGCGGCGTCATCGCTCTGCCCATTGAGTGGCATACCGACCATCATTCCGGAGATACGATTGATAAGATTGATAAAGGAACTGAGGCGCTATTCGGTTTTTCAGAACGGACGTTTGAAGTGCTGCAAACGATTATTATGTTAATCGTTTCGTTTGGCGTGCTGTTCTTCTACGACCGCGTCGCGGGAATTGTGGCGCTCACGATTAGTGCGCTGACGTTTTATATCATTGCACTTTTTGACAGGAAACTTGTGCCGGGATACAAACGCGTGAACCGTATGGGGAACACTATTTCCGAGAAAGTTTTTGATGTCTTGAGTAACGTGACGACCGTGATTATCCTTCGCGTCGAATCGCTTGTCCTCGCATCCATCGACACATTCATCCGGAAACCGTTCGCGCAGTATAATATCAACAGCAAATTGAACGAATGGAAATGGTTTTCCGCGGCATTCCTCGGGCGGATGGCGGTTGTTGTAGTGGTCGGTCTGTATCTCTTTTCGCGTCTCGGGACGGGGAGCATTCTTATCGGCACGATTTACATTCTCTATGGTTATGCAAATCAGATACGCGAGGCATTCTTCAAATTTTCATTTCTCTATAACGACATTGTCCGTTATCGGACATCGGTCAGTAACGCCGAAGAGCTTTCGGAAAATTTTCGCGACGCCGGCGTGTCCGCGGGAAGACAACTTCCTGGAGAATGGTCGGTTATCGCGGTCGACGGATTATCGTTCTCATACCATGCGGAAGATGGCGCAACCCTTCACTTGGATAACGTCTCCTTGAGTGTGCGCAAGGGAGAACGCATTGCGTTTATCGGTGAAAGCGGCGGAGGAAAAAGTACGTTCCTCAAGGTCATGCGCGACCTTTACCACCCGAGGACGCTTGCGCTAACGGTGGATGGAACACCGATGCCCGAAGGGTTTCTCGCGATTAGCGACTCAATCTCCCTTATTCCGCAAGATCCGGAAATATTCGCAACCACCATACGGGAAAATATTACGTTGGGCGTTGATTACACGGATGAACACGTCGGCGCGTTCACCGACATGGCCGCATTTACTGACGTGGTCAGGCGTCTTCCGAAAGGGCTGGAGTCGTCAATCGTGGAGAAGGGGGTGAACTTGTCCGGAGGTGAGAAACAGCGCCTTGCACTGACGCGCGGACTTTTGGCGTCCGTTGACAAAGATATTGTGCTGCTGGATGAACCGACGAGCAGCGTTGATTTTCATAATGAGCTCCAAATCTACGAGAACATATTTAGCGCGTTCCCAAATAAAACGATTATTTCCTCCGTGCATCGCCTGCATTTGCTGTCGCTTTTCAACTCCGTCTACTTTTTGCGGGACGGAAAAATCATCGCTGCGGGTTCATTTGAGGAGCTGAAAAAATCATCGCTCGAGTTTCAGGAGTTGTGGGAACAATACATCCGTACGAGAGATGCCTCGGTGTTGTAGGCGCCTTATCTCCGTCTTCCGTGAAAACTTTTATGAATTTCTTTCAGTTCTTTGTTGGTGAGGTGGGTATACACTTGCGTCGTTGAAACATTGCTGTGTCCGAGGAGTTCCTGCACCGAGCGGAGATCCGCGCCGTTCACGAGGAGGTCGGTGGCAAAAAGATGGCGCAAGCCATGCGGAGTGAGTCGCTTCCCGACAATGCCGGCTTTCTTGCCATAGTAATGAATAAGCCGCTGCACGGTGCGCGGAATGATGCGCCCCAACACCTTCGGCTGCTTCGCTTTGCTCATGCTGACAAACAGCGCTTCGTCGGCATCACCGCGCCCGGCGAGATATGTGTCAACGGCTTTCCTTGCGCGGTCGGAGATAAACACTACGCGTAGCTTGTCTCCTTTGCCGCGCACGGTGATTTCACCTTGCTTGAAGTTAAGGTAGCGGCTTAATTTGCAAAGTTCCGAAACGCGCAGTCCCGTGGAGAAAAGCATTTCAAGAATTGCGCGATCGCGGAGCGCGCGGAGATCGGTGCCCGAAGGCGCGGCAAGCAGGCGTTCCAGTTCGGCATATTCAATAATTTCAATTTGCCGGTCGCCGAGCTTTGGGAGTTCTATTTTTTCGGGAGAGGGAACAACGTAATCCTGCTTCGCGAGATATTTCAGAAAATTGCGGATAGCGATGACGTAGTAGCTTTGGGTGCTTTTCTTGAGCGGCTCGCCGGATGGGGCGCTGGTGCGGGCGAGCGCGAGGCGAAAATCCTTTATTTTATCAAGGGTGAAATTACGCAACGTCGTGACGCCGGACTGCTTGATGAAATGACGCAAATAGCGCTCGTAATTCTCGCGCGTTTTTGGCGAGCGGTTTTTCTCAACTTCAAGGTAGTCCAGATATTCTTTTAAAAGTTTTTCAATCTCGATCATTATCTTCAGTATACATTGTGCGACACATGGGGAACATGTATTGAGTATCGAGTATTGAGAAGTGAGTATGGGATGCATACGCTCAGCATTTGTTTGGCATACTGTCTTCTCTATACTCAATACAGCATACTTCGCAAAGTTGCATCTTTTTGCGTATCGCGTATAATTTACGGAATACCGCAAGCACGTTGTATAATGAAGTCATCGTATGAATTCACTCTATAAAAACATCTTCTGGTCCATTACCACCCTCTTGACGGTCGCGATCGTTTTTTCGCTTTTCGCGGAAACAGGAAAAAAGTCGGACGCGTGGAGTATGGATCAGCTTGTGGCGAAGCTCAACGCCGGCGCGGTGGAGAAGGTGACCGTGAACGGGCAAGATATTGCTGTTGATTTAAAAGACGGAGGCAAAGCGACGGCGCGCAAAGAAGATGAAGCGGGACTCACGGAAACACTCAAGAACTTCGGGCTTGATCCGCGCTCACTCCAGGGTGTGTCGTTCGCGGTGCAGGAAGAATCCGGCACGCGTTTTTGGCTGGGCATTTTGATCCCGACACTCCTCCCCGTCATCATTATCGCGTTTATTTTTTGGTATATGTTCCGCCAGGCGAAAGGGGGAGCAAGCCAGGCGTTCACCTTCGGGCGCGCGAATTTGCGGTTATCTTCGCCGTTCAAAAATCGCGTGACGTTTAAGGATGTCGCGGGTTTGAAAGAGGCAAAGCAGGAGCTGGAGGAAGTCGTGGATTTTTTGAAGAATCCGAAAAAGTTTTTGGATATTGGCGCGCGGATTCCGAGAGGAGTCTTGCTTATGGGCCCTCCAGGCACAGGAAAAACGTTGCTTGCGCGCGCGGTGAGCGGCGAGGCTGGTGTGCCGTTCTTTCATATTTCCGCCTCGGAATTTGTGGAGATGTTTGTTGGCGTAGGCGCCGCGCGTACGCGTGACGCGTTTGAAACGGCGAAAAAAGCCGCGCCGTCCATTTTGTTTATTGATGAAATTGATGCCATTGGGCGCGAACGCGGCGCGGGCGTGGGCGGAGGGCACGACGAGCGCGAGCAGACACTCAATCAGATTCTTGTGGAAATGGACGGTTTTGACCGAGACACAAAAGTCATTGTGCTTGCGGCAACCAACCGGCCTGACGTGCTGGACTCGGCCCTGCTTCGTCCGGGTAGATTTGACCGGCGCGTGGTGCTGGACTTGCCGGACATCGCCGACCGCGAACAGATTTTGAAAATCCATTCAAATAACAAGCCGATGGATCGCATGGTGGATTTGCGGAAAATCGCCGTCCGCACGCCGGGATTTTCGGGGGCGGACCTCGCGAACTTGGTGAACGAAGCCGCGATTTCCACGGCACGGAAAAATAAGCGCATCATCGGGCAGGACGAACTGTATAATTCCATTGAAAAAGTGATGCTGGGGCCTGAACGGCGTGGGCGAGTTATTTCTGCAAAAGAAAAAGAGATTACGGCATATCACGAAGCGGGTCATGCCCTTGTCGCCGCGAGTTTGAAAGATTCCGACCCGGTGCATAAAGTGTCTGTCGTGAGCCGCGGGAATGCCGGCGGATATACATTGAAGTTGCCGTTGGAGGAAGTGCATTTGCGCACGAGGACTCAGTTTTTGACGGATATCGCGATGATGATGGGAGGTTATGCCGCCGAGGAACTGATGTTCGGCGAGATGTCCACCGGCGCATCTAGTGACCTGCGGCAGGCGTCGGAACTCGCGCGGCGGCTCGTGATGCAGTATGGCATGAGCGAAAAGCTCGGGCCACAGACCTTCGGAGATATGCAGGAGCTGATATTCTTGGGACGTGAAATCTCTTCCACGAAAAATTATTCCGAAGCCGTCGCGGAAAAAATCGACGATGAGGTGAGCGCGTTTATTTCGCGCGCGTATAAATCCGCGCAAAAGATTCTCTCCTCGCGCCGGAAAGTGCTGGAAGCAATCGCGAAGCGGCTGTTGGAAAAGGAAATTTTGGAACAGGAGGATTTCTACGCATTGCTTAAGCCTTTTAACTTGAAGCCGGTGACGGTGTAGTGCGCGTTTTGTCATTCCGGACCTGATCCGGAATCCAGCTCGCTAGGCTCTGGATTCCCGCTGGAGTTTATCCGCCTTTGGCGGGCGGGAATGACACATAATCGATGGCTCGCTTGTTTTCCGCAACGCATTGCGTTACTTTTGATATGGTTCTTCTCGGGTGGTTTTTGTACGGAGGTAACCCGTGGGTCCGCATCGTCGGAGATTGCTTCGTCGCGCGGTGCGGCAGGCAAAGATTATCTCGTTTGATGCCGACGGAACACTGGTGGATTCGCGCATAACCGCGGTTCCGATCCACGCGGAGCTTGCGTCGAAGTATGGCCTCGCGACACCGGCGCCGTATGACGGGTGCTCCATTCCGGCTTGGCTTACAGCGCAAGGGCTAACGCCCCGCGCGCGCCGGCAGTACCTCAATGAGTGTCGGAAGATGGAGGAGGAGCGGCGTCCGCGGATATTCCCTGGCGTGAACGAACTCGTGCGGAAACTTAAGGACGCGGGGAAGTGCGTCGGAGTGATGACAAACCGTCCGGCGGAGGTACGGGGTTTCCGGATGTTCTGGAATTCCGGGCTCGACCTGAACCTTTTTGATTTCTTCGCGACCTACGATCCGCATCCGCGGCGCGTTATGTGGATGAAGCGCTTGTGGCTCATGCGGAACATGCCCGATCATCACGTATCCGCTGCGTTCCCGAAGCCGGATAAGCGGGCATTTGATCCGATTTACCCGTGGATCGCGAAACTTGGTGCGAGTCCGGGTGAAGTCATCCATGTCGGCGATTCCATTCCGGATATCGTGGCGGCTCGCGAGAACTACTTCATGCCCATCGGCGTCCTCACGGGCGCGGTGCGGCACAAGAGCATCTTCTTTGAGCACGGGGCGCAGTTTGTGCTCCCGTGTGTCACTGATGCGTTGAACGATCTCTAATGGACCCGGTTTGCTTAGGCATCCGGGTCCGCTCTATTTGAAAATATGTCGGCGAAGCAGTATGATATGAATGCAAATGCGCCCGTAGCTCAATGGTTAGAGCACCGAGCTTCCAATCGGCAGCGAGGATGGAGTAAAGTTGTGGCAATGCGCCTGTAGCTCAATGGTTAGAGCACCGAGCTTCCAATCGGCAGCGAGGATGGAGTAAAGTTGTGGCGTTGGGCGTGTAGCTCAATGGTTAGAGCACCGAGCTTATACCTCGGTGGTTCCTGGTTCGAGTCCAGGCACGCCCACAAATTTATTACATCCGAGCGAACCGATTGCATGCTAAAGGCATGGACCTCGGTGGTTCCTGGTTCGAGTCCAGGCAGGCGCACAAATTTTATAATCAGCTTAATTGTTGATTATAAAATTTTGCGCCCGGACTCGAATGGGAAAGGGGTCGGGAAAACGGGAGTTTTCCCGTGGAGGAAGTGGACCCTATCGCAATTCTTGCTCTCGGCGCGTTGCGCTCCGCGCGCGTGAGCACAAGAAGCGACGACGAGGTTGTATGCTCTTGCATACGCCGAGGAGGAGCGACGCCGTGATTCGCGCGCGTGGTGCGCAACCCTTCGGGAAGCCGCATCTTGCCGCACATCGCAACGTTGCTCGTCGATTCATGTATCCCAGGGGATACACTTCACTCCTCGCGCCTTGCGCTGCGCCTAGCAATCTGCGGCTTCGCGCCAGAGATAAGAATTGCGATAGGGTCCGAACCGCTGGGTTTCAAAGCGCAAGCCCCGCAATGCGGGGCTGAGCAGTGAGATGTCCAGGCACGCCCACAAATTTTAAAACCAGAAGGAGGCGCGCTGTGGAAAACCCTCTTGCGCCTATGTGTCGCGATTTGTTATATATAAATGGTATGAAAAATGGTCGGCAACAGTTTACGTATGTCATGATTACGACGTCGCTTACGCGGAGGTCGCTTTCTCTTCATTCGTAACGCAGCCGATTCATACGAACGAAACAAGAAAGAGGCCTTCGCGAAACCGGAGGCCTTTTTCGTTTCGGGGCAGATTTTGTGGTTCTTTGACAATTCGGAGGTCGTCATGCGTTTCACCGACGGGGATAAACATGCCGTTGCGGTGCTTCGGCAGTTTGCCCAGGACTTTTTGGAGCCGGGCGGGCTCCATGGGCCGATCTACTATCTTGGACAAGATACGCGGCTCTATGTGCTTGGCATCGTGAAAGATGCGAGCAGAGCGGGTTACCCGGAGCGGCAGGTGCTCATATTGGGGAGCGATCCGTTGCCAAAGGAGAAATTTCCCGACATTCCCCAAGGGTGCGAGTTGCGGCTCTGCACGTTCGCGGTGTTGAAGCGCCCGCCGACTCCCGAAGAGCGCGAGGCGGACAAGCGGGAAGGGAGTGGGGGCGAGGACGGCTTCACCTACGAGCTCCTGGAGTTCAAGGGATGGAGCGACCACACGGTGTTCTTCGCCGGAACGACGATTCGTTCCCGATCCGCGGGGTTTCTTTGACACGGTAGTCGCGTGACCCAGCACTCGCCAAAGGCGAGCGCTGGGTTGCTTTTTTAGAAAAATGTTACGCTATGCAGTTGGCATGAGCTGTATGCGCGGTATAATTAGATATTAGACATTAGGAATTAGGAATTGAACCATGTCCCTCATTGAACAAAAAGATACGTTCGGTCCCGAGTTGGTGCTCCGTGTATATGATGCCGCAATCGGCATGGAAGGATTTTTAGTAATTGATAACACTGCTATCGGTCCCGGAAAGGGAGGCATCCGAATGACGCCGGATGTAACAGTAGAAGAAGTGTTTCGTCTTGCGCGGACAATGACGTGGAAAAACGCGCTTGCTGACATTCCGTTCGGCGGCGCGAAGGGCGGGATTGTTTGGCCGGGTGGTTCCGACGAACTCAAAAAACAATTCATTCAAAGTTTTGCGCGCGCATTAAAGCCCTTTATGCCGAAGCGGTACATTGCGGGGCCGGACGTGAACACCGGCGAGCGCGAAATGCAGTGGTTTGTGGAGGCAACCGGCAACTGGCGCACGGCAACGGGGAAGCCGGCAAATTATTGTATGACGGTCTTCGGGAAGAAAGGAGAAAAGTGCGGCATTCCGCACGAGTTCGGCAGTACCGGATTCGGTGTGGTGCACGCGACGCGCGTGGCGGCGGATCTCGCGGGCTTGGATATCAAAAAAGCGAGCGTTGCGATTGAAGGATTCGGCAACGTGGGGAGTTTTGCGTTTCAGTACTTGAAAGAACTCGGCGCGAACGTGGTCGCGGTTTCCGATAAGGACGGCGCAATCTATAACCCAAAGGGCTTGGACGGCGCGAAACTCATGGCGCTCAAAAACGCGGGGAAGTCCGTCGCCGCCTACGGCAACGGCGAAAAAATTTCGCATGACGAAATCTTCGGATTGCCGGTGGATATTTTGATTCCCGCGGCGGTAACCGATGTCATCAACGACAAAAATAAAAACTCCGTCAAAGCGAAAATCATCGTGGAAGGCGCGAATATTCCAATGCAGGAACGCATTGAAGAAGAATTATTTAACAAAGGCGTCATGATTGTTCCGGATTTTGTGGCAAATGCGGGCGGGGTTATTTCTTCATACGCCGAGTACCGCGGCTATAACCCGAAGCGTATGTTTGAGTTGGTGGAACGAAAAATTGTGAAGTCCGCAAAAGTAGTACTTGGCAAGAGCTTGAAAGAGCACCGTCCGGCGCGTGCCATCGGCGTGGAGCTCGCAATGGCGAAAGTGGAGGCGGCGGGAAAGAAACGTAAAATGACGTTCCGGTAATATTGGTCATCTGTCATTCCCGCGGAAGCGGGAATCTAGAATTTGTGGACTAGATTCCGGATCGAGTCCGGAATGACAAGTCATCCGAGGATGACAAGCAGGGAGTGGTGCTATAATGAAAATACAATGACGCTATATTTTGGTCCGTCAAAATTCTTGCTTCTTTGCTTTCTTGCTTCTTTGCTTTTATTTTCCTCTGCGCACGCCCAGACCGCCGGCACGTGGGACTCGCGCGCGGCGGTTTCGGCAAGCGTGAGTCAATCCGCGAGCCTTCTCGCATACCCGGGTAGCGGCAATCTTATCTATCAGCGCCGTGGCGACGATAATACGTTCAATAGTTACAGCATCTCCGGAGATTCGTGGTCGGCGCTTACCTCCGACAACTGCGGCGCAGGCATCGGCAACGGCTCATTTTTAGTGCGCGGCGATAGCGGATTTTTGTACGCCGCGTGTCCCGGCGGGAACGACACAACGGACTTCGTGCGCTATGATATCTCTGGCGCCGATTGGGAGGAGCGCGCAACCTCGCCTTCTGGTTTTGGAAACGGTGCTGCGGCGGTATGGGACGGCAGCGACTATATATACGCGCTTCCTGGCGATGCAATGGCTGCTTTTTATCGCTACACCATTTCTACTAATGTGTGGGACTCCATGACTGCCTCGCCGACGGGTGTTACCGGTGGCGGCTCACTTGCATATCCCGGGAGCGGCAACTTTATTTACGCTTTCCGTGGTAGTGACCTCACAACATTCTACCGCTACCACATCACCGAAAACGACTGGTCACCCATAACCGCCGCGCCAGATACCGTTGGTGGCGGCGGCTCGCTTGTTGCTATCGACACGTCAACAATCTACGCCTTGCGCGGTGAAGGGGGCGGTACGCCACGAACGGATTTCTGGAGCTACGGCATCTCCGGCGACAGCTGGACGGTGCTCACCGTCGCCCCAGCGGCTGTCGGCGCAGGTGGATCTCTTGCCTATGTGTCCAATTCATCGGGAACATTTCTCTATCAGCTCCGCGGTAATGCGACTACGGATTTCAATCGGTATACCATTTCCGTCGTAGCGGCGAGTACCGGCAGTTCGGCCGGCAGCTTCCTTCTTGCCGCTCGGCAAGACGGGGGACTTTCGCTTGCTCGCGCAACGCCACCCGCCTCGCCGACAAATGTCGTGGTGACGCCATTGCCGTGCAACGGCACCTGCGGCGCGACAATCGCGCTTTCATACGCCGCGCTTTCCGTGCATCGTGGGCGCCCGATGACGTTCGCGTTTATCGATGAATCCGGGAAAACATTGGGAAGCATCTACGAGCCGTACGCGAACGGAAAGTCATACACTATGGAGCTCAAAAATCTTCCGCAAAACAGCCCATTAAACGGACGGCTTTGCGCGCAGTTCAGTCCTGGTGAGGGTTGCGCGAATGTCCAAAGCTGGACGCTCTGGTCGCTTGACGCCGCAAAAGTGAAATTAAGCGCCGCGCCTGAGGGTGACCGGTATCGTGTGCGCGTGGCAGTCCCTCCGTTTATGAATGAGGGGGTGGATGCGAGCGGCGTGCGTGTTGCGATAGAGGAGAACGGCGCGGTAAAACCCATGAGCATGAAAAACGGCCGCGTGCCGGCCGCGACGCTTGCGCAAGTCGTTACAACAATCGGTACGCACGAGACAATAACGCAGGTTGCGCCGTTCATAAACACCGCGATTACCCCCCCAGCGCCTTCCGGTGGACTTTCCGTGCCCCGTACTACGCTTGATGTTATTTCTATACTTCCCGTCATACAGGCGGCGCCGAAAACAGGGAGTGGCGGAATCTCCGTGCCGTCAAAAGCAGCTCCGTCGCCGGTGCCGGTGAAGGAGAGTTTGCCCGGAACATTACTCCAAAGATCCGGCGAGTGGGCAACCATGCTTGCGCCTGGCGAATATCGCATGGTCTTGACTCCCATAAACGGCAAAGGCGTGCTCGGTGTTCCGCTTACACTGCCGCTGTCACTCAAACCCTTTGGCGAAGCGATGACACTTACGGCCGGCATGGAGGCGGAGGATGGCACGCTCCGGACAATAATCGATGCGACCTCGAATCGTCTTGGGAATACCGGCATAGACATCATTGCGGAGCGTAAAGGAAGCGCCTTCGCGTTTCGCTCGACGGAGAAATCCGTTGAGGTACGCGTGTCACTTGTCGCGGCGCTCGCGAAAGCTGAAGAACATTTTGATTTTGTTTTTGCGTGCGCGCCCGGGGGAGGTAACTGCGCGGTAAAAAGCGTTGCCGCGCAAAAAGGGAATATTATCAACCGAGCGGCCATTGCGAAAAACAGCAACGGATTTGTGACGGTGAAAACGGAAGATGCGATTGCGACGGTGCGCGTAACCGAAGGGATAACGCAGATAAGCATTTCCGCGACCGGGGAGTTGAAGCGGCTGAGGAGCGAAGAATACGTCGCGTTAAACGCGCTTCGCGGCGGCACCGCGACATTTTCCGTTTCAGCGGCCGATGTACTTGGAAATACCGCGGCGATCCGCGACGTGCCGGTGAACATTCCGGGGAGCGAGGCGGCGATTGCCGCGTTTACCGTTACGTCCGCGGGCGATGAGGGTGACGTGGAAGCGCGTGGAGTTATTGATTATTCGAATTTCACCGCGCGCGGATTGCTACTTAATCTTTCGTTCGCCGAGGAAGGATTGAGCGTCGAGGGTACAGTGGCAAGTATTCCGCAGTTGGTGCAGTTGCTCGTCGCGCGCGATGACGGGACGGGCGTACAATTCGCGCTTTCGTGCGAAGCCTCGCCACAGGCGGGCGAAGCCTCGCCGCAGGTAGGCGAAAAAACTTGCGGTATTGTCGCGATCGCGGCGCCTCAAGGAACGCCGCTTGAAGTAGTGCCTGAAGAAAATCCGGACGGCACAATGCGCGCGGAGGCGGGCGGCATCACGCTGACGTATGATACGCAAAACGCATTGCCGATGCTTGTCGGGGCGGATGCGGCGGGATTTTCCAATATTGAAATCCGCGCGCGCTACCCGTCATTCGGTCTCGGTAATTTCACGGGAGTTATGATCGCGAATGAAGCGCGCGCCAGCGCGGCATTTTTTGGAGTCGGAAAATATTTAAATCTTTTTCCGGAGGTGATTGAAAAGGTTATTTTGGACCTTGCTCCGCTTATCATTAACTACATCGCGCCGCAAAACGCCGCTCCGATTATAGAAAGTGTAGAGGGATCGCGCATGGTGTCCCAGTCGCGTCCGGTACAGATTTTGCGGCAAGCATCCGAGGTTGGCGCGCCGGTGAGTCCGTTGCTCAACGCCATCCGTAATCTTTTCGGCGGCGAGCAGTAGCGATAGCGGCGAAAGGTCAGCTTGTATTCTGATGCGAAATAGATATTATAGAGGCTATGAAACGCCATCGTTTTTTTATTGATCCGCGCGCCATTCAAGGACGCTTTGCGTATATTGAGGACGCAAGTGTTTGCGGGCAGATAAGCAAAGTATTGCGGCTCCGCGCGGGGGATGAAGTGATCCTGCTCGACGGGCTTGGTTTTGAATACGCCGCGCGCCTCGTTGAGGTGAACGCGCGGAAAGCGCAGGCAGAAATTTTGCATCGGCAGATGAATAAAAATGAAGCGGAGCTCAAAATTACTTTATATCAGGCGTTGGTCAAGAAGGATAAATTTGAATGGGTGCTCCAAAAATGCACCGAAGTCGGTGTTACGCATTTTGTGGCCGTGCAAGCCGCGCGCAGTGAAAAAACGGGCTTGAACGAGGAGCGCGCGAAAAAAGTGCTGAAAGAAGCCGCGGAACAGTCCGAGCGCGCGATCATCCCAGAACTTTCGGAAATAAAAACATTTGAGAGCGCGCTGCGCAAAGCTGTAACGCCGGATACGCCGACGATGATTCTTGACGCAAGCGGTGAATCGATCGTAAGCTCAAAAATGGCGCGCACGCGGTACACGCTGAACGTTTTTGTCGGCCCCGAAGGGGGATGGGATGAGGCAGAGCTTGAGGCGGTTCGAGGACTGATGCGCGAGGGGTATCCGTTGGAAATTGTGAATCTTGGTCCACGCGTGCTTCGCGCGGAAACCGCGGGACTTGTGGCGGCGGGGATAGTGCTCAACCGATAAAACGTTAAGTGTCATTCCCGCCCGCCGAAGGCGGATAAACTCCAGCGGGAATCCAGAGTTGGCGTGCTGGATTCCGGATCAAGTCCGGAATGACAGATTAATCTCTTGACGTCCACGAAGCACCAGTGCTATATTCGTACCTAGTATAAAGCATATAGGGGATGGTGGTGCAATTCCATCCGGATCCATGACCGTCCTACTTGGAGCGCATATGGTGCAACGGTAGCATCTCCCTTCCTGACGGGGAGAGATGGAGGTTCGAATCCTCCTATGCGTTTTCTGCCGCGGGCGTAGTTCAATTGGTAGAACCTGAGCGTCTTCCTTCTTCGTTTGTAGCTAAGACCTGGAGAAGGTAATGATACCCAGATATGTCGGTTCAAGACCGACCGCCCGCTTTCCGCGATATCGCCCGGGACCTCACGGTTTCCGGGCGATGATCTTTTTGGTAACAAGCAAGGAGGCGAATGATGTTCTGCCCTCGTTGTGGACACCGGATGGAAAGCCGCGAAAGGGTGTTTCTGGGTGGCGTCGTATTCTCCGAGTTCGGCTGTGTGCGATGCAACCGGGCATTCCTCACGAACACGCCACGCGTAAAGACGATGGATGATCGGTTCAAGCTCGGCGAGTCCATGTGTACGTGGAAGGAAACGCTGAAGAGCCCGGTGATGCCATTGGGAGAGGCGAAGCGTCGCAGGGATGTGTGGACGGGCAAACGGATGCGTCGGCGTTGTGTGCCGCGCTTTTGCCCGAAGTGCGGCGCGCTGCTCGAGATGCTGCGCGAGTGCTACGAGCGTGGTCGTCCGCGCGCGGTCTACGGATGTCCGAGTCGCCGGAGTTGCGGCATGATCTACGTCCAGCCAGCCAAGTACTTCATGGAGCTCTCCGAAGTGGGCCGTGACTGGACGGAGTACAAGCGGTGGTGTATCCGGAAGAACCGGCAATTGTGCCGGGAAAAGGCGTCGAGACGGATCTAGTGCGAGTACGGGTCGGTTGCTTCAGGCGACCGACCCGTATCCTTTTCGTGGTAGAATAAGATAATAGGGTATGCAAAAGATTATCTCATTTATTCTATCCGAAGCGCCAAATTTGAGGGGTGGCGAAGTGCTCGCGGTGCCGCAAAGTGAGAGCGCGCCGCACTATTTCGGCGCCTCGGTGCCGAAGCAGGTCCTTTTTGATAAAGAAGAACATGAAGTTGAGGGGCAAAAGGTGATGTTTGAGGTGAAGGCATATCGTCCGGACGTGTTGCTGGTGGAAGGACAAGCCGAAGTTGAGGACATTTTCAGCGAAGAGGCGTTTAAACTCCGCGAGCGTCTCATTGATACGTGCCACGCTATCACGAAGCGCCGTGGGGGAAAATTTGAATTCAGCGAAGAGTATTCGGTCGCAGTGGTGGGCGGTTACACCGGCGACCCTGAGCAATTTTTTACGCACGCCGATAAGATTGCCGGATTTTTGAAATCCGAGCGGCTCCCACTGGACGAAAAAGAAGTTGCCTACACGCTTTCTTCGCAAATGAAATACGCGAAAGACGACTTAGTCATCGTGGACTGGGACGGCGCGTTTATTTTTGATCCGAACGGAGAATACGAATCGGTCGTGGAGCTTTTGCAAATCGCCAACTTGCAGCTATTGCGGTACCGCATTCTGGATTCGGATTTGGACGCGCGTCTTCAGAAAATTGGGAAGTTTATGCAGGCGACCATTGGAAAAAAGACGATGTTCCGCAATCGCGAACTGTCACAGGCGTTTCGCGACGTTATTGCCGTGCGTTCGCGCTCCGTCGCGGAATTTGAGGGCATCGATCGCGAAATCAAACTCATCGGCGACTGGTATTCGGCGCGCCTGTACGATTTCGTCGGGAAAAAGTTTAAGCTGGATACCTGGAAGGCGGATATTAAAGAAAAACTTGATTCGCTGGAAGACGTGTATTCCATCGTCGCGGAAAATTTTAGTATCACGCGCCATCAACTCTTGGAGCTCATCCAAATTATTTTATTTTTCGTCTTGCAGGTCGGGTGGTTTGGACTACTCATCCTCGAGTTTTTATACTTTACGAGGTAATAGAAAGCGATACGTCTCCGTATGTGTTGGAAATTAAATACCGCCCAGCTCTCCTTTTTGGGAAAACCGGGCGGGCGTGTTTATTGCTGCGTTTCCGCGTCACAGAGTACGAGTAGCTGATCGAGCGTCACGATCGCTTTGCACAGTTGCGGCGTACTGATCACGAGTGGCGGCGCGATAACGATGAGGTTGCCGCGAACGGCGAACGATACGCCGAGCTTGCGGCCTTCGGCAACAAGCGTCTTCAGCGCCGGCGCGATTTTCGGCCAAGTCGACAGAGGTTCCTTGGTTTCGCGGTTCTTTACCAGTTCAAGAATTGCGAAAAGCCCTTCTCCGCGAACGTCGCCGATGGAACAGTGCTTCGTGGCAAGTGAGCGCAGGGCTTCGTGCATCTTGGCGCCAAGCGCGCGCGAACGAGTGATGAGTTGTTCGTCACGGTACGCGTCTATCGCCGCGACTCCTGCCGCGCACGCAAGCGGATGCCCGCTGTAGGTGAGTCCGGTTTGGAGCTTGCGGAAATCAAAGTACGCGGCGACTTCCTTGGAAACGATAACGGCGCCTAGCGGAACATGTGCTCCGGTCAGACCCTTCGCAATCGTCATGATGTCGGGCCGTCCGGCCTCTCCATGCTTCTGCCACGCGAACCATTCGCCGACACGGCCGAATCCGCTCATCACCTCGTCGGCAATGAGCAGGACGCCGTACCGCGATGTGATTTCGCGCAGTTTCGGCCAGTACTCCGGAGGTGCCGCGATGCCATTTGTTCCTGCGGCCGGCTCCATGAGCACCGCCGTAACTTTAGACGACCCTTCTTGTGCGATGATTTCATCGATCGTCTCGGCGCAGAGGATGCCGCACGAATTGTACCGCGCGTGGAAAGGACAACGGTAGCAGTAGGGCGGCAGTACGTGGACAACCCTTAGGCCACCAGGAGGATATTCCGCTCCGCGGTCGTCGCCGGAAAGCTCCATCGTCGCGAATGATGCCCCGTGATAGGAGCGGTACCGCGTGATGATTTTCCCGGAAGTCTTTCCCGAAGCCCAGAGCGCCATTTTCACCGCGTTTTCATTTGCGTCGGCTCCGCCGGTGGTAAAGAAGACGCGACCTCCCGCAAACCCCGAAACTTCCAGTAGTTTTGCGGCGAGTTCCGCGCGCGGATCAGACCCCCACGCGGAGGTGACAAAGCACATTTTGTCGGCCTGTCGCTTGATGGCGGCAACCACTGCCGGATGCTGATGGCCGAGGTTGGAACATTCCGCCATGCTGGACATGTCAATGTAGCGCTTGTTGTTCGTGTCCCAAAACACGGCGCCACTCCCCCCGACAATTGTCGGCCCGTTCCATTGCTCCTGCGCGGTCCATGTATGCATCACCGATGCGCGTTCGATATCATTCCACTTATTCATCTATTCCTCCAATCTGTATTCGCTTGCGTTTCAGAACTGCTACCATGGTAACGGGTTCCATGGGGTGCGTCAATCAATAAAAATAACCCCACAAAGCGGGGTTATTTTTATTGATCCGGTATCCGGATTATCGCGGAGTGGTGGTGGCAACCGTGGTTGTACTAGTAGCAACTGTTGTTGTTGCCGGCGGAGTGTAGGTGATGACGGTTGCGATGCGGCTGAGCCGCGCTCCGTTAGTTCCAACTGAAATCACGGCGCCTATTTGAATCACGCTTGAAGAATTTTTTACCAGCGACAATCCGTTAAATGTCGTTGGGGCAAGTTGAGTCGGGGTGAGGCCTGCAAGGTTATAATTCCACGCGACGGTGCTATCCATATTGTTATAGCGGTAGAAGACGCCGAGTGTTGTTGTGCTACTCCCGTAGTTGTTGTTCTTTGATGCGCAGGGAGTGATAGTGATTGCTGTGATTGTGGAACCGTTCGGAACTGCGGCAAGACTTATGCCATATGATTCGCGACTTCCCGCGGCATTCGTGTAGTTGTAACTAGCCAGCCCATCGCACGTCAGCTCATTGACGTTGTTGAAATGCCCTCTCCGCGCCGTGCTTATGCTTGGCATCCATCGAAGATATGTTCCGTCGGATGAAGGAAGGAGTGCATTGGTCGTGTCTGCGAATACCGAATAAACCGAAAAGAGGGAGGCAATACCTAAAAGTGCGATGCCGCTGATTAAGATTTTGTGTTTGACGTTATAGGTCGTTGTCATAAAAGTTTATTTTTTTATTAGTATTTCTTTCGTTGTGGAATTAATCGACCATATGTGAGATCCACGATTTAATTTGTGTAGTTGGAAGTATCCCTATGCGTAACGCATCGGATGCGGAAAGTCTAACTTGTAAATTTTGGGATATGCTTGCATTCCGCCTCGGCAACCCCACAGACAAACTTGTGGACCCAGGGAGAATCGAACTCCCACCTCGGCAATGCGAATGCCGCGTAATACCATTTTACTATGGGCCCATTAAGGACATACTAAGGGAAAGCAGCGTGACTGACAAGGTCTTGCCAACAGTTATAATCTGCATGAAAGAAATCAGCCACATCGTAAAAAGTTTGCTACACGCCTCGGGTGTATTTTTATACATCCTTGGGATTGTGGGATTACTCTCCAACGCGAAAGGAATGTTTGGTCCCACGGACCCGCCTTTCCCTCTTGCGCCGCTCTTTATGCTGTTGCTCTTCATTATATCGGCAACCATTACCGGATCGTTGGTGCTCGGGAAACCAATCTATTTGTATCTGGAACACCGGAAAAAAGAAGCGTTTATTTTTCTTTGCTCCACGTTAGTATGGCTCACGTTCTTTCTCGCGGTGGTTGCGGCGGCGATGCTGGCATTTTAGTTCAGTCCCCGGCCGCGCCACGAAGTTTTTGCGATGTGGTAATTGCGCGTCCGGCCGGCGCGTTCTATATTGGTGATGAACGTATATCTGTATGAGTTCTGAGAATCCAAAACAAGAAAACGACGCGGAGAACACAGAAGAAGGGCATGGAGCAGCAGCGAAAGGCGCGGAGCGCAGTTTTTTTGATCTCGAAAACGTTGATCATGAGATCGTAAAAAAGTTTAAGCCGGAATTTATCGCGATGGGCGGCGAGCATATCGTTTATAGCATTCCGGAACATCCCGACGTTGTGGCAAAAGTGAACATTCTATCGGTGCGCAGGATTTTACACGAGAATCGGCGGGCGCTACAGCGCCCCGACGCGCTCACTGATGGCGCGAAGCGATACATGGATAATTTTCTTCATGAAGAAGCGGAGAAGTATCAAGGAGTTAGGGCCTATTTTGGCGCTGAACACGCGCCGAATCAGAAAAAGTTTTTATTGAAGATTCCGATAACTAAAAACATATTGAAGGCTATCGGGGAAGAATCTTCCGGTGAGCTTGCAGAGGTTTGGGGCGTGGTGATGATTCAGAAGCGCGCCGAGCTGGAGGGGCCGGATCACTTCAGTTTGGCGACAAACGGATATCCGGAGCAAAGGGATATACCCGGCGGAGTTTATCAGGCCGCGACCATGTGTTTGCTGTATGGCGACGAGTATTCGGGATTGTCGGGAAAAGAAGCATTGCTGGAATTGCTGGGAGAGGGTGGCGGAGACCTCAAGAACTTAATCGCGGCCGCGGAACAGGACGCCAAGCTTCGCGTGATGCTCAAGGATCTCGTCGAAAAACTTATTGTTTATTTTGAAAAAACCGGAGCGATATTTGACGTCGTCGGGAAGGATAACATCGCGATAATGAAGGAGGGAGGGGTTTGGACGTATAAGTTTGTAGACGCGATTTATCCCGAGGGGGTGGATGTTAGCGCTGACGCACGGAATGCTATTGTCAAGCTTGCGCGCAAGGAAGAGATTACGGACGTGGAGCGGAATGAGGTGTTGAATACCATAAACTTTGTCCGCACCATGAACGGACTCGCCGAGTTTTTGGGTTCCGAGAAGCGGATAAATATTATTCCCGATGAGGTGTGGGATGGCGAGTCTAACTTTTCATACGTTGATTTCCAAAAAACCCTTAAAGAAGAGGATTAATATGTCTCAACCCAATGTCACTATCGGGTGCAGTATTATGTTGGAGCGGGACGGCAAGCTCTTGCTCATTAAAGAGGCTCGCCCGAACGTGCGCGGGAAATGGAATACTCCCGCGGGCACCTTGAGGGTGTAGAGACTCCTATTGAATGTGCGTTAAGAGAGGCAAAGGAAGAATCGGGTTACGACGTGGAGCTCACCGGCATACAAGCGGTGTATCACCGGCCGAGCGCGGACGAGTATATCATTGACTACTGTTTTTTGGCGCGTCCAAAGAGTTTGGTGACGTCGCCGCTCGCGGACGATGTGCTTGAAGCAAAATGGTTCACGCGCGAAGAAACTGAAAAATTACCGCGCGAATCGTTGCGTTCGGCGCGGAGCGCAAAGCGGTTGGAGGATTGGCTTGCCGGTGTGCGCCATCCGATTAGTGTTGTTGCGCAGCCCCCGCTTTCATAATCCTCTCGTGGGTTGTTGCGCCGGCAAAGTGTTTACATTATTAAAGCTTAAGCGCTGAAGATGTAAACATTTTTTTGCGGTTGTTTTTCTTCTTCTTGCGTTTTTTCCGTTGCCGCGTAATACTTTGTGCAGCACGACTCGGAATGTTCTATGTAAGGAAGGAGAACATCATGGAGGAAACTTACCTCACGATTCTGCGCGACAAGGAGACAAAGACGGCGGAGTTCCGCTGGGCGGCTCACGGGTTGGCAAGACTGCTGATCCCGAAGGTGGTGGCGAAGCTTCCTATGAAGTCTCGCGCCATTGAGACGCCGATTGGCGCCGCGCAAGGCGCGTACGTCACCGACGACGTCATGGGGGTGCCTATCCTTCGCGCTGGCACCGCGTTCGTTCCCGCGTTGATGGATGTGTTGCCCGGGGTGCCGATCGGGTACCTGGGGATGGCGCGTGACGAGAAGACCGCAGAGGCAAGCGTGTACTGCGAGAAGCTGCCGCCGGAGCTTTATCACTACGCCGTCATCATGGACCCGATGCTCGCGACCGGCGGAAGCGTCTGTCTGACGGTGGAGATCCTGAAGCACGCGGGCTATGACGAGAAGAACGTTTTCTTTGTCGGTATGTTCGCGGCGCAGGTGGGGTTCGACAGGCTGAAGAACGTAATCCCCGAGGGGAACATCGTGGTGGCGTCAAACGGCGCGCAGCTCGATGAGCGGTTTTACATCATCGGTGGCTGCGGCGACTTCGGCGACCGGTACTGCGGGACAATGTAGGGAGGACAGCATGAACGCATTCACTTTGTGCCTCGCCATGACGGGGAAGCTCAGTCCCAAGAGGAGGAAGCAGATGGCTCGGATAGAGAAGCCGCGGTTGGGCAAGGTTACCACCACGCAGGATGGCGACCTCACTCGCTACAAGGTGGAGCTGAATCCGCCGAGGCCGCGGAAGCTGGTGATCAACTCGAAGCCGCGCAATAGATAGCGCGGAAGCAAGTGGTGGGGCAGGGAACGGCGAACGTTCCCTGCCCCTTTCCATTTGTAGATTTCTATACTATGTTATGTGCAGTGCGTGGTTGGACATTCCTTGAAGGAGGACTTATGTTCGCGGGAAATTGGTTGCTGCTCTCGGTCATCGCTGACCAGAAAATCGGGCAGGCGCACATGGTCTATGTGCGGCATGATTCGGACGGAAAGTACGCAGCAGGGAAGGAATACGTATTGCCGGACGGGAGGCGCTGCACGGTGCGGTGTACTATTCCTGGCGATACATATGCCGGCGAACTTCTCGGCCGCATCTACGCGATGAAGATCGATGGCGAGGGTGGCGTGTGGCACGATCTCGAATGGCTGCTGCTCAACGTTCGCGAGTTGGGCGTGGAAGACGGGAAAGCGCAGGCGGAGCATGAGCGCACCATAAAGGCGGCGCGAGACAAGGAGGTGATGAAGGCGGTGGGCGCCGGAATTGTCGCGTTGGAACAGAAGGTAGATGCTTTCAGGCGCGACAGCGAGGAGCGTGAAGCCGCGTACAAGGCGAAGCTCAAGGAGCTCAACTGGACGATCTATTGCCTGCGGCACAAGTCGCAGCCGAAGGTGTCAAAGGAAGTGCGCCGGGAACTCGGCAAGGCGGCTACCCAGATCTACGAAGGCAGGCGCAACAAGAAGAACAAGAAGTAGAAGTGAACACGGGATAGTCACGCAATGCGTGACTATCCCGATCCATTTTGTTATCCACAGCCAATAATGAGTAGGCGCCTGTTATAATAGAAAAGTACGGGGAAAACCCGTAAAGGTCGAGGATTTTTAGGTAATAATTTTCTTCAACTACTATATATGTATGTACAAGGATGGGTTGATGTAATTGTGGTGTCGCTCCAGAACCTTTGGGCGTTGGTTATCGGATTCCTTCCGAACATGCTCGGCGCATTGTTGGTCCTTCTTATCGGACTCATTGTCGCCGCCGGCCTTGAGCGTTTGGTAGAGCGATTGGTCTTCTATCTCCGCATTGACGCGCTTCTAGAGAAGATGGGCGTCGGTGCGTACTTGCAGCGCGCGAATCTCCAGCTGAACGTCGGACACTTCTTGGGTAAGATTGTGTATTGGTTTATGGTTGTCGCTTTCTTATTGGCGGCATCAGACATCTTGAGCTTCACGGCATTGTCCGGATTCTTGCAGGATGTGCTCCTCTACATTCCGAACGTTCTGATCGCGGCGCTCATTCTGCTCGTTGCGGTGGTGGCAGCGAATTTCTTGAAAGGACTGGTGCTTGCATCAGTGCTTGGCGCGAAACTCCACGCGGCGAAATTCTTGGGAACAGCGACATGGTGGGTGGTGATGATCTTTGGACTTCTCACCTCTGCTGCGCAATTAAACATTGCGGTGGCGATCATCAATACGCTTATCACGGGAATGATCGCGATGCTGGCGCTTGCCGGAGGTCTTGCATTTGGCCTTGGCGGCAGAGACTCGGCCTCGCGTTGGATTGCGAAGATGGAAAACGAAGTGCGCCATTAAAATGGTGCTTGCATTGTTTGTGCATGCTGCGCTGTGAGGGTGCGGCACGCGCAAACGATTGAACAAAAACACTCGCCTAGGCGAGTGTTTTTGTTTGTCCCACCTTGCGGGGTTATGCACACCTTATACATGTCACCCCTATTGACAGATTTTCATTGGTGGCTATACTAATGATTACACTGAAATGTTGACCTTAAAGCATAACCCCTGCGGCTCCTAGTCCTCCATAAAGAGGACAATTTCCAGAGCCGCGCACAGCGGCTTTTGTCGTTGTAAGGGGACCGGTGCTGACTGAAACGAACGGACATTGATAAACAGGATCTGACAGAAAATTCTTTTTTGTCGGGTGCTCATAAGTAAATCAATGCAAATGAAAACGCAATTTCAAGAGTATTATCGAAAGCATTCAATGCTTCGATGATCGGTTTTACTGCTCAATATCTGCATGATGGCGGAGTATTGAGTACGCCTCGTTAAGTCGCCTCAGGCGACCGCGAGGTTGCACGCGTTGAATTCAGAGCGTGTATAAGGGCGTATGGTGGATGCCTAGACACAAAATGGCGATGAAGGACGCAGCATAACTGCGATAAGCTTCGGGGAGGTGTGTAGCAACCTTTGATCCGGAGATTTCCGAATGGGGAAACCCTGCGCGGTAAACCCGCGTAACGCATGCGATTAAACGCGCATGTGAGCAGACCCGCTGAAGTGAAACATCTCAGTAAGCGGAGGAATAAAAATAGATTAGATTCCCCAAGTAGCGGCGAGCGAAAAGGGAACAGCCTAAACTTTAGTGTGTGCAGCAATGTATACGCTGGAGGGTTGCAAGGGTAAGACATTTTTGCGTATCGCAAAGCTCTCGTTAAACAGGGCTGTGCGATTCGCGGAAGATTGGTTACAAATTGCTTCGTTAGCTGAAGCTTCTGGAAAGAAGCGCCAAAGTGAGTGATAGCCTCGTAAGCGAAAACAAAGCAACCAATTCGTTTTATTTCTTAAGTACCTCGAGACCACAACATCTCGAGGGAATCCGCCAGTACTATCTGGTAAGGCTAAATACATTTTGTGATCGATAGTGAACAAGTACCGTGAGGGAAAGGTGAAAAGCAGCCCGGCGAGGGCGCTGAAATAGTACCTGAAACCATATGTCTACAAGGACTAGAAGTCCAACCACTGAGCAATCAGTGGCGGACAACTAGGTGCCTATTGAAGAATGAGCCAACGACTTTACGTTTACTGCTTGTCTAAGTCGCTTCATGCGACGGAGGCATAGGGAAACCGAGTGTTAATAGCGCGTTCTCTTATTTATGACCGAGTAGCTGGTATGCTTCCAGCGTTCGGTCATAGATGAGAAGGCAGTAAGTGTAAGACCCGAAGCCAAGGCGAGCTTGCCCTGACCAGGATGAACCCGAGCGAAAGCGAGGGGGAGGTCCGAACCAGTTGATTGTGCAAAATCTTTGGATGAGTTGGGGTAAGAAGTGAAAAGCTAATCGAGCTTGGTAATAGCTGGTTCTCTCCGAAATAGTTTTAGGACTAGCGTTCCGCAAAAACCGTATGGGGGTAGAGCACTGGTTGATTCGTATTGGGGGAAACCTCGGCGCATCAGTCAAACTCCGAATACCATACGGGACGCGGGATAGTCAGACTGTGGGGGCAAAGCTCCATGGTCGCGAGGGGAATAGCCCAGACCGTCGTCTAAGGTCCCTAAATTCTTGCTAAGTGTAAAAGGTAGTCATGCCCCAGAGACAGATAGGAGGTTGGCTTAGAGGTAGCCATCCTTTAAAGAGTGTGTAACAACTCACTATTCGATGGGTCGTGGCGCCAAAAATGTACCGGGGCTAAGCAAGATACCGACGACACGGGTGTCCATGACTTCGGTCGTGGACGCGGTAGGAGAGCATTCTGATTGCTGTGAAGGTTCATCCGTGAGGAGGACTGGAGCGTTCAGGAGTGAGAATGTTGGCATGAGTAACCATCAAATCCGATGAGAAATCGGATCCCCGAAAATCCAAGGTTTCCGTGGCAATGGCAATCAACCACGGGTTAGGCGATCCTAAGGCAATGGCGAAAACCGTAGCCGATGGGTAGCCGGTTAATATTCCGGCCCGCGCTTATTTGTGCGATGGGGTGACGGAGGAAAAAAGGTTGAGCGTCTCAATGGTTTGACGTCGCTGATGATAAGGAATGTGTTCTTGGCAAATCCGGAGCACTGTGTTTAATCGCGAATTCCGCGCGTCGGCGTAAGGCCAAGTTTTACTTGGCTAATTCAACTGAAGAGCCTTCCAAGAAAAACCTCTAAGTTTAGGATAAGCGCATCGTACCGTAAACCGACACAGGTGGGTGAGGCGAGACGCCTCAGGGGAACGAGTGAGTCTTGGTCAAGGAACTAGGCAAAAAAGCGGCCGTACCTTCGGTATAAGGCCTGCCCGTCACGCCGCAAGGTGTGCATGGGCTGCAACAAAAGTACATTTGGCGACTGTTTATCAAAAACACAGCTTCCTGCTAACTCGTAAGAGGATGTATAGGAGGTGACACTTGACCGATGCGAGAAGGTTAACGGTGGGTGTGTATTCGAAAGCAATTTTGGATATGCTCACTGCCCGAAGCCCTCGTCAATGTCAGCGGTAACTATAACCGTTCTAAGGTAGCGCAATTCCTTTCCGGGTAAGTTCCGGAGCGCATGAATAGTGTAACGATCGAATGACTGTCTCGACCAAGAGCTCGGTGAAATTGCGATTCCCGTGAAGACGCGGGATACCTGTAACGGGACGAAAAGACCCCGGGAGCTTTACTGTAGTTTGATATTGGCTTTAACGTTTTTCTGCGTAGCGTAGTGGCGAGGGTATGAAACCTGGTTTTCGGATCAGGTGGACCCGACAATGAAACAGCCATCTGGAAAATGTTAAAATCTAACCTTTACGGCAAAAACGTATTGGGACAGTGTCTGATGGGCAGTTTTAATGGGGCGTTATCCTCAACAAAACGATTGACATCCGTTCAATCGAGGGGGTTAACGTAATAAAAAATTCAGCTATATGCTGGGACATCCGTGCATCTTCAAGTACTCGGGCGCTTCGCGCTCAGTGAAAATCTTGAAGTGGCATCCGCCAGGTGGCGGATCGACGGACAATCAGCAGGCAACCTCCGACGGACATCGGAGAGAGTCCTCAACGACTATACGCTGAACATCGTGATGTCACTCGCGATGAAGATATAGTCTGACCTCTGTGGCGACACAGAGAGTTGTGGTAGAAATGCCGCGCCGATCACCGGCAACTAAATTTTAGAGTTGCTGGCGATGTGTAACAAATGCCTAAAAAGTAACGGAGGAGTTTATTAAGGTTGGCTTAGCGCGAATGGAAACCGCGCTGGACGTGTAAACGCAAAAGCCAGCTTGACGGCAAGACCTACAAGTCGCGCCGGTGCGAAAGCAGAAGTTAGTGACCCGATGATCCGTCATAGAATGGTCAGAGACATCGGCTAAAAGTTACCCCGGGGATAACAGGCTAGTCTGGTCCGAGAGTTCCTATCGACGACCAGGCTCGGCACCTCGATGTCGGCTCGCCCTAGCGCGGAGGTGGAGAAGCTTCCAAGCGTATGGCTGTTCGCCATTTAAAAGGGCACGTGAGCTGGGTTCAAACCGTCAACGAAAAAGAACCTAGAGAAGACATCAACAAACGGCGGCGCTTTGCCGTAAGGCAAAGCTGAGAAGTTGACTCATATCGGTGAAGTCCTACAAAATCTTTAACCTGGGTTTTGAGGATAACCCCGAGGGAAGGTCCGATGAACGTCGGACCCCCGTAGAGACTTGATCGTAAGGGATCGGAATCCGGTTTTATAATCGGGTTAATACGTCAACCCTCCGATGAATATCGGAGTGATGGTATAGTCCAAACAATTAGTAATAATTGAGTATTGCGTGAGACAGGTTAGTCTCTACCTGTTACAGGCGTGTGATGCTTGAGGGCAGTCGACCCTAGTACGAGAGGACCGGGTTGAACGAACCTCTGGTCTACCAGCTTTAGTACCAACTGAATCGCTGGGTAGCTAAGTTCGGAAGGGATAAGCGCTGAAAGCATATAAGCGCGAAGCCTAGCCCAAGATAAGGCATCTTTCCGCAAGGAAGCAGTCCGTAGAAGATTACTACGTTGATAGGTCGCAGGTGTAAGATCAGTAATGATTTCAGCCGAGCGATACTAATAGACTGTCACACGCTCTGAATTGAGCGCATGAAAGTAGCGTTCTCTGTAGAAATATAGAGGGCGCCAGTAAAACCGATCATCAAAGCATTGAACCCCCGCCTTTCGGCGGGGGGAAAGGGTTAGAAAAAACAACCTTTTTGTTTGCTGGTGTTTTGTTTCGATGTGTCCCACCTCTTCCCATTCCGAACAGAGTCGTGAAAGCATCGTGAGCCGATGATACTAGCTGCTTCGGCGGCCGGGAAAGTAGGATATGCCAGCAATCAAAAGGGTTGTTTTTGTAAAAAGATCAACGGCCTCGCTCTTTAATTAGAGCGAGGCCGTTGCGCGTTGGCTGTGTTCGGCGTTACTTCTTTTCGTTCTTGTCCTTGTCCTCCCGATCCTTCTCCGCGGCGTCTTCTTTCTCCATTTCGTCCGTCGCCGCCTTCCACTCGTCGCCGGTGAGTGCGGTGAGCAGGAACCTCCATTCGGTGTTGAACTTCATCGCACACCACGCGAGTCTTGCGACGGTGTCGCGGCATTCGGCGAGCTTGTCCTCTTCGTTCATGAGGTTGGGATTGCACAGGAGTCCGTAGGCGTGCACCCAGTGACGCTCGGTGCGCATGTAGAATTTCTCACAGTCGCGCAGTGCCGCCTTCGCCTCGTCCGTGAAGCGCGCGGGGTCCGCCTGCTTCTGGATGATGAGGAGGCACAGCACTTCCTCGCATGCCTCAGGAAGGCTCAGCCGGGCAGTCGAGGATATTCGCTGGAGCTCTGTGAATTCCTTGTACTGCGGAGACTTGGGGTTGTTCCGCTGGTCGCGCTTCTGCTCCTCTCCGAACGCGGTCGCAGTGAGCATGGTGAGGGCGAGAACGAAACCGATGAGGGTACGTGCGCTCATGGCGCATCCTCCGAAGGGAGACAATCAAAACACTAATCAGAACCATAACGGAACTCGTCGCCTTTGTCGAGCGTCTTTTGTTTTCTTGTTTTTTTGATTTCTTGGTAGAGTGAATGTATGTCCAATCGCATCGTCAAACAATTTCTCTACGGCATGTTCTATCTCCTCTCGCTCACGCTTATCGGCGGAAGCGTGTATTTGGGATATTTCAAACCCGCGGCGTCGTGTGTTGATAAGGTGCAAAATCAGGGAGAGGAAGAGGCGGACTGCGGGGGCCCATGTGTTGCCTGCGCCGTCCGGAAACTGCGGCCCATCAAGGTGTTGCCGTTGCAGTTGTTTGATATCGGCAACAACGCAAGCTCGGTGCTTGTGGAGCTTGAAAATCCGAACTTGAACTACGGAGCATCGCACATTGCTTATACCGTGACGCTGTATGACGCGCAAAACGCGGCGCTCACTTCATTCAACGGCGATACGTTCATTCACGCAGGCGAGGTAAAACTTATCGTATTTCCGGCGCTTGAGGTGCCATTCCGCGCTATCATGAGAGGCGATTTTGTGGTGCGCGATTCCGCGTGGCTCGCGGCGGGTGAGTTTCCGCGGCCGAATGTGGAAGTGCGTGAAGTGGTGACAAAACGTGAAGGAAAAACCGCAATCGTGGAAGGAGTGGTGCAAAATAATAATTCGTATGGCTTAAGACAGGCGGTGGTGAGCGCTGTTGCGATGAACCACGCGGGGCTTTTTGCGGACGCCTCACGCACGGTTCTCTTGGATATCCAGCCGTTTGAAGAACGCTTTTTTAAGATCGTAATCCCGCTGCTTGACGCTGATGCCGCAACCCTTGATACTGCCCGTACGCGCGTGGTCGTGGATACGCGTCGATAACATGCTTTCATATTTCAAGCGTCTTGATTGGGGCGTCACCGTTCCTGTGCTGGTGATGACCGCGGTGAGTTTGACTATGGTCGCGAGTATTGCTCCGCGGCTTTTTCCGATGCAGCTTGCGTGGTTCGGGATTGGCATTGCTGTGGCGGTATTGCTTGGCGTGAGCGACATACGTTCGCTCACCAATCATCGCGCCGTTGTCTACGGTTTATATATGTTGGCAATCGGGCTGCTGCTCGCCACGGCGCTTTTCGCGCCCACGATCCGCGGGTCGCGGAGCTGGTTAAGCTTCGGCCACGCGCAGTTTCAGGCATCCGAATTCGCGAAAGTGGCGCTTATTGTTCTTTTTTCATATTTTTTTGCGAAGGGACACGCGCGCATCGCGCACGGCTCAACCATCCTTGTTTCATTTTTGTATCTTGCCTTGCCTGCGGCATTTGTCATGAAGCAACCGGACTTGGGATCGGCGCTGATCATGGGCGGTGTGTGGATCGGATATCTGTTTGCTTCAGGTATCAAGCCACGGCACGTGGGGTTGGGGCTTATTGTTGCCGTCGTCGGATTCATCATCGCGTGGAACGGATTTTTGAAACCATATCAGAAAGAACGCATTGTTGGACTTTTTGTGCCCGATCGCGACCCGCTGGGGGTAAATTACAACGTTATTCAGGCAAAAATTGCCATCGGGTCCGGCGGATTTTTTGGCAAAGGATTTCGGCAGGGAACGCAGGTACAGCTGGGGTTTTTGCCGGAGGCGCAGACGGATTTTATTTTAGCCGCGCTTATTGAGGAGTGGGGACTAGTCGGGGCAATTATTCTGTTCGGCGCGTTTTTGTCGCTCATGCTCCGCATTATTTGGATTGCGTTGGAATCGCCGAATAATTTTTCACGCCTCTTGTGTCTTGGGGCGATCATTTTATACCTTTTGCATTTTGTGGTGAATGTCGGTTCAAATGTGGGACTGTTGCCCGTCATCGGAGTTTCGTTCCCATTTTTGAGCTATGGCGGCTCTAACCTGCTTGCAAATTTTATGCTTATCGGCATTATTCAAAGCATCGCGGCGCGGAAGTCATTCTAATATGGGTTCTTTCTTGCGATATTGTTTTATTGCTATCACTGCGGCGTTTGTGCTTGCCAGTGCTGTATTTGTGCGCAGTTTGGCGGCGCCGGCTCGCGAAAACAAAGCGCAAATTTTCACCGTACTCCCGGGCGAGGGTTTGCGGGACCTCTCCGATCGTCTAGAGACCGAAGGATTTATCCGCTCCGCGGGAAGTTTTCGCTTCTACGCGGTGCTTGTCGGTTCCGCGCACGCGCTGAAGCCCGGCACGTATGAAGTCACGTCCTCCGAAAGTGTTCCCGATATTGTGGAGCGGTTTGCCGAGGGGCCGCAAGACATCACGGTCACCATTCAAGAGGGAGGCACCCTCAAAGACGTTGACCGCATACTCGGCGACCGCGGCATACTTACCGAAGGTGCCATTGTACAATTATCAGTGGCCGAATTCCGCGACCGTTACCCGTTCCTTAAAAATGTAAAATCGCTTGAAGGATTTTTATTTCCCGATACGTACAAATTCGCGCCGGGTTCGTTAGCGCGGGTAGTTACAGAAAAAATGCTGGATGTATTCGCGGTAAAGGCGTATCCCGAACTCGCGGCCTCCGGAAACGATTGGTACAAACATCTCATCATCGCCTCGCTCGTGGAAAAAGAAGTGCCCGACGTTGCGGAGGATCGGGCTATCGTCTCCGGCATCATCGCGCGGCGGCTCAATATCGGCATGGGACTCCAAATTGACGCGACAATTGCGTACGCAAAATGCGGCGGAGCGCTTTTAACCTGCGGAGATATTCGCCTGGTGCGCGATGACTATGCCATTGCCTCGCCATATAATACCTATGCCCACGCCGGACTTCCGCCGACGCCGATTGCAAACCCGGGCGTTAATGCCATCCGCGCGGCCATAAACCCCAAGAAAACCGACTATCTGTTCTACCTTTCCGACCCAAAAACCAAACGCACCATTTTTAGCAAGGATTTTGAAGAACACAACGAACAACGGGCGAAGTATCTTGGGCTATAAATGGTACAATAAAGAACATATATATGACGACATTATCGGCACCAATGCAAAAACTGCTCACGGCGTTCCGCGTGTGGCGCGAGGTGACGCCAGTGGAAGAGGTCCCGAAAATCCACGTTGATGAAATCGCGGCGAAAATTGCCGCCTTTTACGAGAAGGTTCGGAACATCGTGGATTATCACGATGAGCACCTACTGCGGAAGCGGTTTATTTTGCGCGCGTTGAAACGCCGTCTCATTATGCAGCGTTCGGACGACATGGCCGAGGCGCTCATCAAGGAAATTATCCGTTCGGGGCATTTGCCCAACGACACGATTCCACAGGGAAAGATTCCGGAAGTCCAGCAGTTGATTGACGGCATGCGCGTCGTAACCGACCGCTTGCGAGGCCAAAATCCGCGCGAAGCCAGAGCGCTAGAAGAATGGCTTATTGAAATTGCCGCGAACTCCATTGAAGAAAATCTGGTGCCGCCCGCGAAAGACGCCATCCTTTTTGAACTTGCCTTCGCGACGGTGCGGAAAGATTGCGCGGTGACGGGGGCGGCATTAAGCGAGGATGAAATCGCGTTGCACCTCTTTGTCGCGCTCCAGCGGTCGCTGTTTCGCGTGGACGACGATCAGTTGTGCTATCGCTTATTCGCGTTTATTGCTCCGCAGTGGAAGCTGCTGCCAGGCATGGACGCCGAGCGCATTGCCATGGAACTTCCGGCATTGAAGAACAGCATCAACGCCGCGATGAAAAGCCGGCATATCGGCGCGTTTGAAAAACTGTGCAACCGATACAACACCGCCTTTTTTCTTATCGGAGACATTATTGAAGAGTACCAGACCATTGACGCGTTTACAGGCCTTTTGCAGGACGAAGCGGCGCTCAAAAGCGCAATCGCGCGGATGTACGCGCGCCGGTTTGAACGTGAGAGGCATCGCCTGCACCGCCTGGCATTCTTCAGTGTTCTTTCGTTTTTGCTTTCTAAAATCACCATCGCGCTAGCCGTGGAAATCCCGATTGAAACATACCTCACGCATAGCTTTTCCCTTACCAACACCATTTTAAACATCCTTTTCCCGCCGTTTTTGATGCTGATGATTGTCGCCGGTATCCGCATGCCGGGGAAGAAGAACGCGGAGCTTGCTACCGCCGCGGTTGCCGAAATCGTATACGAAGAAAAACCCCGCCGGTACTTTATCGTGATTCCGAAGCGCCACGGTATTGTTGTCGGGGCGTTTATGTACGGCACTTACCTCGCGCTCTTCGCGCTGTCCTTCAACGCGCTCTACCGTGTGCTCACGGCATTGCATTTCAACATCGCAAACATCATCGTTTTCGCGCTCTTTGTCTCACTGGTCTTGGCGGCCGGCGTGCGGATTAAAAACCGCGCGCGCGACTTGAGCGTCGCGCCATTGAAGGCGACAGTCGCGTCGTTTATCCTTGATCTCTTTATTTTCCCGTTCATCACCGTTGGCCAATGGATTATCTCCGGACTTGCGAAATTTAACGTGCTCGTGCTCGCGATGAACGCGGTCATTGAACTCCCGTTCCAATTTTTGGTTGAGTTTTTGGAAAACCTCCGCGGATTTATTGAAAGCAAAAAAGACAAGTTGCGATAAGTGGGATCACAAAGCGCAAATTGCCGAGTGCGTGTGTTATAATAAAGAAATGTGGCGCGGAAAGTGGGTCTTGACAAAAGTTTTAGGGCTATTGACAAAACTTGACCCTTTCGCATATAATTACTTTCATATTGTGAGTCACCAAAAATAAACGAAACTTTCCCGTTTGGGTGGGTTTTGTTTTGTGTAATACGGACAGTTTCTTATTCATGCAATAATAGCCGCTTTGCGGCCAGGGGACACCGCGGGTAAAATTCACCGCGCGCATTGAGTGCAGTATTACCATTAAGACGTGACGCGTTCGTAGGGCTTTTATGATTAAACAACTCCCCACGAAGGTTTTCTCAGCGCACAAAGGAGCTCTAGTGAAGCAGCCGAATTTGGTTGAGGTTCAGACAAATTCGTATCGCTGGTTTTTAGAAAAAGGCATCCGTGAATTGCTTGATGAGGTCTCTCCCATCAAGGACTACTCGGGCAAAGAGCTTGAGTTGCATTTTACCGACTTCGCTTTTGACGAGCCGAAGTACGACGAGGCGTATTCACGTTTCAAAGATTTGACGTACGAGGCGACGTTAAGAGTGAAGGCGAAGCTCACAAACAACCGCACGAAAGGCGAACATGAGCAAGAAGTGTACTTCGGGGATTTTCCGATCATGACCGATCGCGGTACGTTTATCATCAACGGCGTGGAGCGCGTGGTGGTCTCCCAGCTCATCCGTTCGTCGGGCGTGTATTTCACCGCGAACGTGTGGCGTGGCCGGAAGCTGTTCGGCGCGAAAGTTATTCCGAACCGCGGCGCGTGGCTTGAATTTGAAACCGACGCGGACGGATTTATCGGAGTGAAGATTGACCGCCGTCGCAAGGCGCCGGTTACTGACTTGCTCCGCATTTTCGGAAACGTTTCAAACGAGGAAATTTTGAAGGCGTTTGCCGACGCGGACACCGGACCGATTAAGCACATTGCTCAAACACTGAAAAAAGACAGCGCGGAATCCGCGGACGACGCGTATTTGGAAATATATAAGCGTATCCGTCCGGGCGATTTGGCCGCGCCGGAAAACGCAAAGAGCTTGATTGACGCGATGTTTAACCGCAACGACCGCTACGATTTGTCGCTGGTTGGCCGGTTTAAGCTCAATGAGCGGCTGAAGTCATATGTTGGCGACAAGATCCCCATGGGAGCGGAAGGCACTGCCTCGGGCAAAAAGGACGCGAATTCGCGTCTTTTGGGCTACGACGATTTGGTCCGCATCATTAAAGAAGTCATCCGTTTGAATAACGACCAGAGCAATGAGCCGGATGATATTGACCATTTGGGGAACCGCCGCGTGCGTCCAGTGGGGGAATTGTTGCAGAACAAACTCCGCGTGGGACTCGCGCGCATGCGCCGCATTGTGCAGGACAGAATGTCCACGCTGGAGATTGACACCCTGACCTCCGTACAGCTCGTGAACGCGCGGCCGCTGATTTCGGTGGTGAAAGAATTCTTCTCGTCCTCACAGCTTTCGCAGTTCATGGACCAAGTGAACCCGTTGGCTGAGGTGGAACACAAGCGTCGCATCTCCGCGATGGGTCCGGGCGGTTTGACTCGTGAACGCGCCGGATTTGAGGTGCGCGACGTGCACCGCTCCCATTATGGCCGCATTTGCCCGATTCAAACGCCGGAAGGCGCGAACATCGGTTTGGTGAATCACTTGTCAAACTATGCTCGTTTGAATGAATTCGGATTTTTGGAAACGCCATACGCGGTGGTCAAAAAAGGGAAAATTACCACCGAGATCGTTTGGCTGAACGCGCTTGACGAAGAGAAAAAGAAAATCGCGCATGCCGGCGTGCCGGTGAACGATAAAGGAGAGATAGTGGGCGAAATTATTGAAGCGCGCGTGAACGGCGAGCCGGGTATTTGCCATCGTGACGAAGTGGACTTGATTGACGTGGCGCCGCAGCAATCCATCAGCGTCGCGACCGCGCTTATTCCGTTTTTGGAGCACGACGACGCGAACCGCGCCTTGATGGGTTCTAACATGCAGCGGCAGGCGGTAGTTTCCGTTCGCGCCGACGCGCCGTATGTCGGCACCGGCATGGAGGACAAGGCCGCGCACGATTCGGGACACTTGGTGCTCGCGGAAGGCGACGGCGAAATTATGGAGGTTGATGCGACAAAAATCGTGTTAAAGACGGCGAAGGGCATCACAACGACGCTCCTCAACAAGTTTAAGCGTTCCAACCAGTTCACCTGCATTTCGCAGCGCCCGCTGGTGCAGAAAGGGGAGTATGTGAAGAAAGGCGCGCTCTTGGCGGACGGTCCTTCCATTGAGAACGGGACCCTCGCCTTGGGACAAAACCTCCTCGTGTCATTTGTGCCGTGGGATGGAGGCAACTTTGAGGACGCCATCATTTTGTCTGAGCGCGTGGTGCAAAACGACCAGTTCACTTCCATTCATATTGAAGATTTTTATTGTGATGTCCGGGACACGAAACTTGGGCCCGAAATGACAACCCCTGACATACCGAACGTTTCCGAGGAAAAACTCCGTAATTTGGATGAAGACGGAGTGGTGCGCGTCGGCGCGGAAGTGAAATCCGGAGATATTTTGGTCGGCAAAATTTCTCCGAAAGGTGAAAGCGAGCTCACTGCCGAGGAGCGTCTGCTCCGGGCGATTTTCGGTGAAAAAGCGCGTGACGTGAAAGACACCTCGCTTACCATGCCGCATGGCAAATATGGACGCATTGTGGGCATCAAGATCTTCTCGCGTGAGCACGGCGATAAGCTTGAGCCGGGTATCATCAAACGGGTGCAGGTGGAAATTGCACAGCTCCGCAAAGTCATGGCGGGCGATAAGCTCGCCGGACGCCACGGCAACAAGGGTGTTATCTCGCAGGTGCGTCCGGTGGAGGATATGCCGTATCTTGCCGACGGTACACCGGTGGATATCGTGTTAAACCCGCTTGGCGTTGCCTCGCGTATGAACCTCGGGCAGATTTTGGAAACGCATTTGGGTTGGGCGGCGAAGACCTTGGGCTACCGCGCGGTGACCCCGGCGCTCTCGGGAGCGACCGACGCGGATATTAAAGTGGAACTTAAAAAAGCAGGATTGCCCGAAAGCGGGAAAGTGACGGTGTACGATGGTCGTACCGGAAAACCGTTCAGCCAGCCGGTGACCGTGGGCATCATCTATATGATGAAGCTCAACCACTTGGTGGAAGACAAGATCCACATGCGCTCCATTGGTCCTTATTCGCTTATTACGCAGCAGCCGTTGGGAGGCAAGGCGCAATTCGGCGGTCAGCGCTTCGGCGAAATGGAAGTATGGGCGCTGGAAGGGTATGGCGCTGCGGCGACATTGCAGGAAATGTTGACCATTAAGTCCGACGACGTGGTTGGCCGTTCCGCCGCATACGAAGCCATCATCAAGGGCGAAAAGATTAAAGCTCCAAACATTCCCGCGTCATTCAATGTGCTCGTGTCTGAACTGAAAGCGCTTGGCTTAAACGTCGAATTATTGCGGCGCGAACTGACGGCTGAAGAAGAGGCCGCGCGCATGGAACAGAAATAAAGCACTAAATCTATGATGGACTTTACCGGATTAAAACTGCGCATCGCCTCCCCTGAAGATATTTTGCGTTGGTCGCACGGCGAAGTGATAAAGCCGGAGACTATTAACTACCGTACACAACGCCCGGAAAAAGACGGGTTGTTTTCCGAGCGTATTTTTGGTCCGACAAAAGATTGGGAGTGTTACTGCGGTAAGTATCGCCGTGTGCGCTATAAGAACGTCGTATGCGACAAATGCGGCGTGGAAGTAACACGCTCCATTGTGCGCCGTGAGCGCATGGGACACATTGCCCTTGCCACCCCGGTGGTGCACATTTGGTTCTTCCGCAATGTTCCCTCAAAGCTCGGCCTCATGCTTGATGTGCCGATGCAAAAACTTGAGAAGGTCATTTATTACGCGGCCTACATTGTCACGGAAGTGGACGAGGACGCACAGAAAAAAGGGCTTGAAGAGGTTGAAAAAGAATACAAGTCGCGCAAAAAAGCGAAAGAAGAGGGTGTTTCCGACGCGACGCTGAAGTCGGGTCTCTTGGCCGCGAAGGCGGAACTCCAATCGCTCCGTGTGGGCGAGGTGCTTTCTGAAACTGAATACGTAAACCTCGCGAAGCGTTTCGGGAGCATCTTCAAAGCCGGAAGCGGCGCTGGAGCAATCCGGAAGATTTTAGAAGCGATGGATTTGAAAAAAGAAGTAGCGGCGATCCGCAAGGCGCTGAAGGGCGAAGAGGACACGGCCGCTGAGGTGCGCCTCTTGAAGCGGTTAAAGTTGCTCTCCAGTTTGCTGGGCGAGGGCATGCGTCCGGAGTGGACGATTTTGACGACGCTCCCGGTGCTTCCGCCGGATTTGCGTCCGATGGTGGCGTTAGACGGTGGCCGATACGCGACCTCCGACTTGAACGATCTCTACCGCCGCGTCATCAACCGCAACAACCGCTTGAAAAAGCTGATGGATTTGCAGGCGCCGGATGTGATTGTGACGAACGAAAAAAGAATGTTGCAGGAATCCGTGGATGCATTGGTGGATAACTCCGCCCGCTTTGGTGTACAGCAGATGTCGGCTCAGCGCCGACCGCTCCGCTCACTCGCGGATATGTTGAAAGGGAAGCAGGGTCGCTTCCGCCAGAACCTGCTTGGTAAGCGCGTGGACTACTCCGGCCGCTCGGTTATTGTCATCGGTCCGGAATTGCAATTGCACCAGTGCGGTTTGCCGAAAAAAATGGCGCTGGAAATGTTCAAGCCGTTCGTGATTAATAAAATCATTGAGCGGGGTTTGGCGCATAACATCCGGAACGCGAACCGTCTGATTGAAGCGGCTCCTCCGGAGGTGTGGGAGATTTTAGAAGAGGTGTCCATGAACAAAAAGGTGTTGCTGAACCGCGCGCCGACCTTGCACCGCCTGGGCGTGCAGGCATTCCAGCCACTCTTGATTGAGGACCTCGTTATCCGCATTCCGCCTATGGTCTGCACTGCGTTCAACGCGGACTTCGACGGCGACCAAATGGCCGTGCACTTGCCGCTGACCGACGAAGCACAGCGCGAGGCGAGCGAGATTATGCTTTCCAGCGTGAACTTGTTGAAACCCGCGACGGGCGATCCGATTATGGTGCCGACGCAGGATATCGTGCTCGGTTGCTATTCGCTGACGCGGAACCCGTTGGATCCCGAAGTGAAAAAAGCATTCTCCAGCGTTGACGAAGCGTTTCTTGCGCTTGAATATGGCTACATCAAACTGCACACCATGATCCGCGTGCCGCACCCGAAGGTTGCAGGGGAGCGCTTAGAAACAACCATCGGTCGCCTGCGCTTTAACGAAGCGATGCCGAAAGATTTCGGGTTTGTGAACCGGCAGCTGGATAAGAAGGAACTTTCTAAAGTTGTGGGAGCAATCATCGGCACCTACGGGACAGAACGCTCCGCGCAGTATTTGGACGCTATTAAGAAAATTGGTTTCGCGGCGGCAACGGATTCCGGTATCAGCTGGGGTATGGACGACATGGTGGTGCCTCCGGAGAAAAAAGAACTTATCCACGCGTCCGAAGGCGAGGAGGCAAAGATTTGGGAGCAGTTCAACCAGGGGTTGCTCACCGAGTCCGAGCGCCGCAACCGCGTCATCAGCATTTGGGACAAGGTGAAGGGCAAGCTCGCGAAGCTCTTGCCGCAGGTGCTCGGGCCCACAAACCCGATTTTCGAAATCATTTCGTCCGGCGCCCGCGGTTCGTGGTCACAGCCGACACAGATGATGGGTATGAAAGGACTTGTGGCGAACCCGAAAGGTGAAACCATGGAGTTGCCGGTGAAGTCGTCACTAAAAGAGGGTTTTTCAGTGCTGGAGTATTTCATCTCCACGCACGGCGCGCGCAAAGGAACAACCGATACCGCATTGAAAACTGCGTCTGCCGGTTACCTCACGCGCCGCTTGGTGGATGTGAGTCAGGACCTCGTGATCCGCGAGGAAGATTGCAAAGCCAAGGAAGGTGTTGAAATGCGTCGGAAAGATGGTGCCGATTTCGGCCATTCGTTCGCGTCACGCCTTTTCTCCCGCACCGCCCTCGCGGATGTGAAGGTGGGCAATAAAGTGTTTGCGCGCGCGGGCGACATGATTGACCGCGCGACCTCGGAAGCAATCGAAGCGGCAGTTGCGGTTGAGTCGGTTTGGGTGCGCTCGCCGATTAATTGCAGAACGCTGTACGGTCTTTGCACTGCGTGTTACGGCTTTAACTTGGGCAACAACCATCCGGTGGAGAAGGGGGAAGCGGTCGGTATTGTCGCCGCGCAGTCCATCGGCGAACCGGGCACACAGCTTACCATGAGAACGTTCCACATCGGTGGCGTTGCCGGAGCCGACATTACGCACGGTCTGCCGCGCGTGGAAGAATTGTTTGAAGCGCGTCCGCCGAAAGGCAAGGCGTTTATGTCGGAAATTGACGGCACCATTGAGGCGATTGAAGAAAAAGGGCTCATCCGCACCGTGCGTATCGCGGGCACCGACAAAAAAGACGGTGTGCTGGAGTACCCGATTCCGCGTACCTCAGAGATTTATTTCAAAGTTGGCGCTTCGGTGAAAAAAGGAGACCAACTTTCCGAAGGCCACTTGGACATTAAGGAGCTCTTGGCATTGAGAGGGAAAGAAGCGGTGCAGGCCTACATTGTGGGTGAAGTGCAACGCATCTATGTTTCGGAAGGTGCCTCCATCAACAACAAGCATATTGAGATTATCGTCCGCCAGATGTTCTCCCGCGTGAAAATCAAAGAATCCGGCGACACGGACTTTGTGCCGGGCGACGTCATTGAAAAATCGCGTTTCCTGGAAGTGAATCGCGAGATGAAGCGTGACGGAAAAACTCCGGCGCGGGCGAAACAACTCCTGATGAGCGTCACCAAAGTCGCGCTGTCAACCGAAAGTTTCCTTTCCTCGGCGTCGTTCCAAGAAACAGCAAGAGTGCTCATCAATGCCGCGACTGAAGGCAAGGTGGACTTGTTGCGTGGACTTAAAGAAAACGTCATCATCGGCCGTCTCATTCCCGTGGGCACCGGATTCCAATTCCACGAGGAACGCCGTCGCTTGCAAGGCGACACGATCATCGAAGAGGCCGGAGAGGAATCGGTGGAGTAGGGGATAGAGCATGGGAAGCAATGAAACAAAAAAGCATGGAAGCATATGGCGCCATGCTTTTTTGTTTGCTATGTTTTGTTATACTTAAAGTAATATGCAATTCCAGAATCAAAGAAGCAACCACCTTCCCAATTTATTGCTTTATTGCTTTATTGCTTTATTTCCCTGCCGCCGCTCATGCCTTCAACGGTCCGCCGCCGGGAAATCCGCCAACCGGTAACGGCTCCATTGTTACGGATGCCTCAAACCGCGTTGGGATTGGAACAGCATCACCCGACCAACTACTCACCGTTAAAAACGGAATGGTGCATGTCGCGAACGGCGCGACGCTTACGACAACTCCGGGAAGCACCGCTGGATATGGTCTTTTTATCGGCACCGATAACGCAACGGGCGAGTCGCGCATTCAAACCTATTGGAATACAGGCACGTCATTTTTGACTTTTCATACAAATACCGGCGGACTTGCAAGCGTGGAACGTGCGCGTATTGACGCAAATGGCTTGACGACCACCGGCTTCAAACTTACCACCGGACCGGCAATCGGCTACGTTTTGACAAGCGACGCGACAGGTGTTGGCACATGGCAAGCAACGGCGGGTGATATCACCGGAGTTACGGCCGGAACGGGACTCACAGGAGGAGGAGTTTCAGGCACGGTTACGTTAAATCTTTCTACCCCCGTGACAGTCGCGAATGGCGGCACAAGCGGAAGCAATGCGCTTACCGCTAGGGCAAATCTCGGAGCCGCGGCATCCGGCGCGAACAGCGACATCACCTCTATCGCCGGACTTACGGCTCCGCTTGCGGCGACGCAGGGCGGCACTGCGCAATCAACTTACGCGACCGGTGACCTTCTTTATGCCTCAGGCGTAAACACGCTCAGTAAGCGTATAATTGGCACTGCGGGACAAGTGCTTACGGTCTCAGGTGGCATACCGACGTGGGCAGCTCTTCCTTCGAACGGCACCGTCACAAGCGTCTCCGGCTCCGGCGGTACAACAGGCCTCACGCTCTCCGGAGGGCCCATCACCACAACCGGTACGCTCACGCTT
>JAUSGH010000002.1 GCA_030649055.1 bacterium
CCAGTGACGGCAAGATTTGTGGCGGTGATCACATCAACAACCAGTCCTCCGCCGGTGATGGTCAATCCTTCAGAGGTGGAGATACCGCCGACGCTGATGCCTCCCACGAAGGTGGAGGTGGCGGCGTCGGTGTTGGTGAGGGAGCCACCGGTGATAGTCAAGCCATTGCCGGAGGCCAGGCCATACGTGGAAACGCCTCCAGCAAAAGTGGAGGTACCGGCAACGTTAGAGGTGAAAGCGGTGGAGACGATCAATTGAGAAGTAGAAGCGAGCGAAGAAACAGTGATTGCAGTGCTTGACGCGTACGGAATTTTCGCGCGCGGAGTCAGCCCGCCGATCTCAAAAATAAATCCGACCTCTGTCGTCGCGGTCGCGCCGATAACCAAAACGTCCGACGTATCAACCTCCACGATCGCAAGACTATCACTTGTCGTCGCAAACGGACTTGTCCCGGAACCGCTGCTCGTTGAGTCCGTCCCCCACACCGGCACGCCACCGGAAATCTTCAAAACAGTGCCGCTGCCACCCGCAGTCAACCGCGTTAACGTATTATCGGCGCTGGCATAAAGAATGTCTCCCGTTGAATACGCATTCTGCCCCGTGCCGCCGAATGTTTCACCGACGGGCGTACCGCGCCAAATACCCGAATTCACAGTCCCGAGCGTAGATGACGATGAAACCACGAGTCGCGAAGTGGATGCGAGATCAGTCACCGCGAGCATTGTAGTTGTGGCAAAAGTTGTCGTCGCGTTCCGCACATACAAACTGTCGATGGTAGATGATCCCGTAGCCGCGAGATTCGCGGAAGCAAGCGTTCCGGTCGCGGTAATATTGGCGACCGAGGTGATGTCACCTGAGATGAGCAGATTCCCCTGCACCGCGAGAGTTGCGGATGGAGAAGTGGTTGAAACGCCGAGATATCGAAGAATAGCCAAGACCGAAGAAGCAAGGAAGTCGCCGGAAGAAATCGTCAACCCGTTCGCAGAAGCGAGACCGTACGCGCTGACTCCTCCCGCGAAAGTAGAGGTGCCGGCGGCATTCACCGTCAATCCCGTGGAGACCACCAACGCCGAAGTGGAGGCGATGCTTGAAACCGTGAGCACCGTCGCCGTCGCGTTGGTGGTGGTGAGGTTGGTGATGGTGGAACTGCCGGTGTTGGCGAGCAAACTTCCGGTGATGACCTGATTGGTGGTTGTGGCAAAAGTGGTTGTCGCATTCCGCACATACAAGCCGTCGATCGTGGAGGATCCGGACACCGCGAGGTTACCCATCGTGAGCGTTCCGGTAGCAGTTACATTTGCCGCAGTGACATTTCCGGAAACAAGCAAATTGCCCTGCACGCCGAGTGTCGCGCCGGGCGATGTCGTCGCAACTCCGACGCTTCCGCCGAGTGTCGCGAGGTACACGCTACTCGTCGCCGTGAATTGCGTGGTGGAGGCATTTGCGAATTGCTGCAATGCTCTCCATGTGTTGGCGTTGTTAAGATTCAACGAAGCAACGACGTCACCGGTGGTGGGTGAAATCGTGAGACTGCCGTCGGAATTTGCAACCGAGGACACTGCGCCCGAACCACTACCGACACATGAACCATTGACGCGGAAACAGCCGCCGGTAAGATCGATGCCGTTCGCGAAGGTAGAGGTGGCAGATGACGAAGTGACATTCAGCGCCAACGCCTGAAGTCCTCCGGCAAACGTGGAGGTGCCGGCGCCATTCACTGTAATCGGAGTGGAAGCAATCAGCGCAGTGGTGGAAGCAGTGCCGGAAACAACGAGATTCGTCGTGGTTGCCGAAATCATCGTCAAATTCGTGATAGTGGAAGTCGCATTATTCACAAGTAAACTCCCGTAAAAAACGGCGTCTCCCGTGACCTGCAAAGTTGACGACGCAAAGAGCCCCCCGGTGGCGTTCACAAATAATAAGTTTGACGTTGCGGAGTTTTGAATCCGAAGAAGATCCGCGGTTTGGCTTGTTGCTCCTCGCAGCAAGAGCGGCATGGCGCTGGTAGACGACGCCTCGATGGTGACCACCGTGCCTCCCACCGGCGTCGTGGTGCCAAACGCTGACGATCCGGTTCCAGAAACAGCAGCTGCAAGCTCGGCGAATACCGCCGAGGAAATCTGCTGCCGCGGTGAAAGAGTTTCAAACGTAGAATTGTCGGACGATGCTTCAACTTGCAAATAGATCGTTGTGGTCGCGTTGTTGAAATTAAAATCCAATGCGTCAGGATAGCTGTTCGCGATGTCGCCGATATTCACGTTGAAGACACCCTGCCGCACAGTTGTGCTGACCGTACCCGGCGCGGATGCCGGCCACACGCGTCCTCCGGCGCCGACGGTCGCGCTCGTCCAAATTGAGAACTTGAAGTAATAGGTCGTACCGCTACCGCCAAGCAAATTACCGTCCTCATCAAGCAACCGTCCCTGATAGCTAAAGATTTGCGGCACACCGGCGGCAGAGGCAACGGCACCTGAAAACAAAAAAGCGATGGCAACAAAAACCACCGCAAGATGTATCGATCGCGCACGAACTTTCTTATAAAAAAACAGGAACAATCTCATAAGCGACCAAGCTTATTTTCTCCAGCAAAACCTCGTTTCTTCTCTATATCATTATTATAGCAAATGGATACAGGTAATTTTTAAGAAAAACTGTGGAAAAGTCCGCACAAAACAAAAACCCCGCCGAGGCGGGATTTTAGGGAATTTATTGCCGATTTTTCACTCCATCCCCTTCTCAATATTTCCGATGTCGTGATGCAATTCGTGCTCCAATTTTTCAATTTCCGCGAGTACACGGTCGCGCTGCTCAATTTCTTTCGTCGTGAGCGCGCGGCGCTTCGCGCTCTGCGCCAAGTCGCGCAGCTGGTCCATCAGTTCTTTTCGAATTTCCGCGAACCCATGATCAAAACGTTCCTCGGCTGCTTGCAACTGTTTCTCCATCAATCCGCGCCGCAATGTTTTAATTTTTTTCCGGAAATATAACAGCACGACACCGAGGATGGATAAGAACGCGAAGATGACTCCCGCGATCACCACGTACCGGATGCGCAAACCGAACACGTTAACGCCGGTGACCACGGACCTGATGATGCGCGGGTTGGACCAGTCGGAAATGATAGCGCCAACAGACTGCCTCGCGCGCACTTCCCAATTCCCTCCGCGCAAATATGTTTTTTCCGCGACCACCCACTCGCCGGTGGAATCCGGTACCGCGGTAAACTTCACCGGTGGCTGATTGTCCGCACGCAGCGTAACCGTCACCACCGCCCTCGGATCTCCCCGTCCCTCGATGTAGAGCACCTCCTCCAACGGATAAAAATAATCTGGACTGATGGAGATATATGGCTCGCCAAGGTCCTGGACCGGCGGCGCGACGGGGGCCACAGCCGCAAAAACCGCGCCGGGAATGAGCATCGCAAAAAGCAAGAAAAACCGTATAAAACCTATGATAAATAGTGCTTTAATCATGCCGATTGTCGTCGCCTTGTGACCGATATTTATCGCGCCCGATGTTCTTCACGTCCTCCCAAAACGCGTGCGTAAGGTGGTGACGGTGCCGCACCCAAAGGAATACAAGCACGATCGCGAAAAACAGCGTGAGTCCGAGTACGATGGGCAACAAAATTGTCCACGGAACGAAAACGAAAAACATGTCCATGCCCTCGGGACCGAAAATCTGGAACCGCGAAGATAAGAGTGTCAGCGTCACCGACTCGTCGCGGAAATTACCGGCCTTGTCATACGCGCGCACCACCACCTCATAGCGTCCGGGTTTCAAACCTGAAAGTTGGTACGGACTTGAGGCCTCAAAGAAAAAGGACGAGTCACCCGGCCCGGTACTCAAGGGCACCATCTTCACTTCAATGTGGTCAAATCCCGACCGCGCGTCGGTGGTGAAAAATCGTAAAATCGGGCGCGGCTCGGTGGTGCGAAGCGACGGCGAAACATCAACGCCAAATGCCGCCGGCGGTTGCGTATCAATGTTCAACGCATAGTGCGAAGTGCCTCCCCAGCTCCCTCCCGCTTTTTCGCGCACATGAAAATACCAGCTCCCGCTTTCAAGGTCACTGAACGTCACCTCCGCGTCTCCAGTCCGCACCGCGGTGTCGGGCGAGGAAATGGGACTATGATCAAGACGGTAGCTGAACCCCTGCGAACTCGGAATCACCGTCCACTTCAGCGTCGGGTTAGGATCGTTGTACCATTTCCCCTGCTCCGGATGCGTCGGTGAAAATACTTCGGGCCCCCGCGCGGGCGGCAGGAGCAACCTAAAAAGAGCCGGCGAAGTTTGTTTCAAAATATTTGTACCAAGTCCGTCGTTCGCGAGCACTGATGTATTTTTTCCAAACGAAATTTTTGCTTCTCCGGGTGCCACCACGCGGAACGTAAACGACTGCACCACGCCCTCGGAAATATTTACGCCCGGAGTGGGGATTCCGCCGATGAAATAAATTTTTCCTTCCTGATTGGAAAACGTCGGCGGACTCGCCCAAATCTGCACGATGGATTTTCCAAGCGATGGATTCGCGATCTGTAATTTTTCCGGCGGAAAATGCAGCTCTGCTTCCACGGTGTTCGCGGCCACGCCTTCGGTATTCAACATTACGGACACGTCAAACGTACTGCCGAGAATAAATGTCCCTGCCGCGGGGCTCAACCGTAACACCGCCGCGTGCGCGGGAAATGCAAACACGAGGGATAACATTGCCGCGAAAGAAAAATTGTACAATGTGCGGTTTAACATAAGACCTGATCCCCACTACTCATCATAACAACTCAACTCGCAATCAACGCTCGCGGCGACGGAACAAAAACCGCATAGCCGGCCAAAATTCAAAAATAACCATCCAAAGTAATGCCGTGAACAGCAGCAAAAGAAGCAAAAGAATAAACAATAAGCGCATAAACCAAAAAACAGAGAGTGCTCTCGTCGACGTCGTCGGCGCCAGCACCGGCCCCGTCGCTTGCGGCGCAAGAATGTTTGATGCCTGCGCGAAGGCGTTCAACGGAGATGTTTCATACAACGCGCGCGGCAACGCGGCGTCAGGACGCGGAATCGGCAACGGTGCGGTCCAATTAGCAAAAAGGAGGCTTAGTGCTTTTCCGGTAATTAATTTGGGCTGCGAGAGCAGTATGCTGAAATCGCTCAGATTTATGTCGGTGTCGCAGTTAAAGTCAGAACGCGTTCCGGCGTCGCATCCCGGCAAAGCCGATGGTGGCGCCGGCTCGGGCTTGCCGAGAATGAACTCGATAATCTGCTGATACAACGGCTGCGGCGCGGGGCCCGGCGGACCATTCCCATTGCCTCCTCCTCCGCCTCCACCCTCATCACCGCCGCCAGTCCCTGCCGGCGTCGCAGAAACCTCATTTGACGTTACGATGGAATTACTAAATGCATCCTCGGCGCGCACGACAAAATAATATGTCGTGCCGTTCGTGAGTCCGGTGACGGTCGTCGTAAGCACGTTGCCGACCGAGGTATACGCATAACCGCTTCCGGCAGTCGTGCTTCGTCCCACGTTATAACCCCCGACCGTCCAACCGAGTGCGCCCACCGATGCCGTCCATGTCACTGTCACTTGGGCATCACCCGCAGCGGCGGTAGCAACCGGCGCATTCACGTACGGGTAATACAGAAATCCACCCTTCACGTCAAAATTTGTTATCGTACTTTCGCCGATGGCCGGCTGCTGCAGCGCGCCATACAACTGAAAGTTTGATGATGCTCCATATCCGCCCGGCACCGCAATAACCGGCGCGGAGATACGAAAATTTGACGACGTAAATTCTTGCGCAAACGCGGGTGGTGCGAAAAGGAGAATGGCGGAAATTAAACCCGCTACATAGATTAAGCTTGCTTTGCGAGTTATGATACTCATTGTCTTGCGGAAGACAGATAAAGCTCATTAATTTCTGTCGCATTCAATGCGCGGTTGTAGATGCGGACGTCGTCAATTTGGCCGTTAAAAGGCACGTTGCTCCAATTCAGATCATCACCAATTCTCATCCCGCTCACCCCTGCATCAATCAACGCTTTCGTGTGAGCAAAAGTTCCGCTTACCGATGGAGCGCCGTTAAGATACGCCGTTACGGTTGATCCATTAATAGATACGACGACGTGATTCCAAACATTATTATTTATCGTGAAAGCGAACTGCCCCCACTCTTGATTACTTTGGCCATCGTACGACACAAAATCAAGGACGGTTCCGCTCGTGATACGCAATATCCAGTTCCCATTAAACCCGACTGCAGAATATTTATTACTTGACGCAAGCGCCTGAAGACCAGTTGTTGAACGACGATTAAACCACATCGAAATAGTCATTGTGGTTCCGAGAGATAATGATGAACTCGCGGGGACGGCAACATAATCACTGCTCCCATTAAACGAAAGCGCCTGGCCCACAACCCCAGCTCGCACGCTTTTGTTTGTAAGTCCGACAGCATCTCCATTATTCCCATTCCCCGACTTATCTAATATCTCCGCGCTAGCGCTTGCCCAATTCACATCCGGCCCATTAAACGACCACATACCGACGAGTCCATTGTTGAAACTGCTATTTTGGTTCGCGTTAATTGTTGTGCGATAACTTCCCTCTTCATAAAGGCGCTTAATCTCGTCAACGCTTAATGCGCGGTTGTAGATACGGACATCGTCTATAGGGCCTGGAAAATTACCGTATGCAGAATACCTGCCGATCTCGGCGTTTCGAGCCGTAGTGCCATAACCAATACCTGAATTCGCCACAGGGGTCATGTCAAGAATGCCATTTATATATACATTCATAAATGACCCAGTCCATGTTGCGGCGACATGATACCATTGATTTGCGGCGAGAACAGTTTTTGAATCCGCCGTTACCCAGACGCCGTTAAATATATAAAGACGGATGACATTCGTGGAAAGACCCGTCAAGAAAAATCCGCCAGTTGAGTTAGATGCTTCCGGTGAAGCAAAAATGCCGCTCCATGTCACCATATTCGCGGTACGCTTAACCCAAGCCGATACCGTAAAAGCAGTAGTAGGCTTGAGCGTCGCGGATTGCGTAAGGGCAATGTAATCGTTACTACCATCAAAACTAGCTGCGTTGCCCACCCTACCAGAAGCAGTATGAAGATTTGCCACCGTAACATTGTCGTACATTGTTCCGGCGTTGTTGTTGCCGCTCCTATCGGTGGTCGTGGTGCACGTATCACACTCATCAAAATTCCAATGACCAACTAAGCCATTTTTCGGCGATGAGCGAATACGCACAATCCCCTGCGCCACCTTCAATAATTTCATCGTCGCTTCCGCCAACGGCTGGCGCCAATAAAACCCGGCGCTAAAAATACCGAGTACAGTGGCGGCAATAATTATTTTTTTTTGACGGCCGTACATAAATAATATTATCTAACCCGTCAGCACAATGCGGGTTTATTATTCAGTATAACACTCATGCGAGCTTCTTCTCAAAGAAGTCGTGATTTGCTAGCATAAATGAGATGCAAAAATCACTCGTCTACTTCATCGGCATCGGCGGCATCGGCATCAGCGCCCTGGCGCGCTGGTTCCGCGCGAACGGCTACGACGTTGCCGGTTCCGACCTTACCAAAAGCTCCACGACGGATGAACTCGCACGCGAGGGCATTGCCGTTGCCATCGGCGCGCACGACGAGAAACGCATGTCTAAAAAAATCACACGCATCATCTACAACCAAGCCATTCGCGATGACAATCCCGAACTCGTACGCGCCAAAGAACTCGGCATTCCCGTCTCCACGTATCCGCAGGCATTGGGCGAGCTCACAAAAATTTATAGGACAATAGCCATCGCCGGCGCGCACGGCAAAAGCACCACGACCTCAATGGTCGCGCTTATCATGCAGCGCGCAAAAATGGATCCCACAGTCATCGTCGGCACCAAACTCAAAGAATTCGGCAACCGAAATTTCCGCCGTGGCGGAAGTGATCACCTCGTCATTGAAGCGGACGAATGGAAGGCGTCATTTCTGAATTACTTCCCGTTCGCGGCACTGGTCACAAACATTGATCGCGAGCATTTGGATTTTTACAAAAACTTTACCGCTATAAAAAAAGCATTCGTCCGATTTTTGGAAAACGTGCATCCCTATGGTCTCGTGGTGCTGAACAAGGACGACAAAAATTTATTCGCGCTCCGAAAGCGCATCAAGCGTCCGCTTGTGTGGTATACGATCAAAAGTAAGGAAGCGGACGCAATCAAAAAAGTGATGCAAATTCCGGGCGAGCACAACTGGTCGGACGCGACCGGTGCCTACACGCTCTGCCGTGCCCTCGGTATCAAAAAAAGCGTCATTTTATCAGCAATTTCTCACTATACCGGTGCGTGGCGCCGCAGCGAATTCCGAGGGCGTTTCCTAGGGAGTGATGTCTACGACGACTACGGCCATCACCCCACCGAAATCAAAGCGACGCTCGCGGGATTCCGCGAAAAATTCCCTAATCGGAAAATCATTTGCGTCTTCCAACCGCATCAGCGCGAACGGTTGAAGTTACTGTTCAAAGATTTTGTCGGCGCGTTTGACTCGGCCGACGATGTCGTCCTACTCCCCCTGTACGCCGTCGCCGGCCGAGATGCCGGATCTGCGTCCGTCTCATCCGAAAAATTAGCGCTCGCGATTGAAAAGCGTTCCGGAAAAAATATCGCTGTCGCAACGTCGGTTTCCGCGCTCAAAAAAATTCTTGCCGACTTGCGCGTTCAGAATAAAGAAACTATCGTCATCATGATGGGCGCGGGAAGCATCAATGAGTGGAGCGACAAGTTAATCCAATAAGTCCTATTGGTCTTATGAGTCCTATTTGTCCTATATGAGCTTATTTGATTACAAAGACGAAGATCAGTTTAGGGAAAAATGTGGTTACACCATTGACGGCTTGTGGTATCCGCGCGTGACGAAAATTCTTGACATCAAGTCAAAGCCCGCGCTCTATTATTACTACGGCGAAGCCAAAAGCTACAAAGCCGCACAAGAAGCAACCGAACTCTCCGCGAAAGAAGGCACGCTCGTCCACGAAACCGTACAGAAATTATTAGTCGGCGAACATCCCCCGATTGATCCCTCTATCCGCCCCGCGGTGGAGGGCGCCATGAAATTCGTAGAGGAACACGGCATACAATTTGACGCGGCATATATTGAAAAACGCATTTGCAACAAAGACGCGCGCTACGCGGGAACGATTGACGCGATTGCCTTAATCAACGGCCAGCTCGGCGTGCTGGACATCAAAACCTCGCAGGCAATTTACCGCGACTACAACCTCCAAACCTCGGCATACATGGCGGCGCTGACACCGGAAATAAAAAACTTGAACACGCGCTGGATCTTCCGCATTGACCAAAATAAAACGTGCTTCCGTTGCAACGCAACCCTCCGGCCCAAAGGAGGACGCGAAAAAATCCGCCGCGGCAACCACGTGCTCTGCGCGGAAAACGATCACGACTGGGGCCCCCTAACCGGCGTTCCCGAACTTAAAGAAATGCCATTTTGGAAAGCAGATTTTGAAGGATTTTTGGGCGCCAAAAAACTCTGGGAGTGGGAGAACGAGAGCTGGTTAAAGAAAATTGGCTATTGTTAGCCGATGTAAATTTCTCATATTTCATTAAGGTTGTCCTTCGATCAACTCAGGAACTAAAATTTTTATTCCCTGAGCGGAGGCGCTAGCAAGCGCCGTAGTCGAAGGGCTACGATATTCAGAAATTTTATTCCCTGAGCTTGTCGAAGGGCTACTATGAACGCTATCCCCTCAGCCGCTTCATAATGTCTTCTTCGATTGCCCGCAAATCCCCTCCGTAACGCTTGCGGGATTGCTCGCGAAGAATATGCAGCGAATCCTCTTGGTCCCTGGACGCGCGGATGGTTTGGATGTTAAAGGGAGGCGCTGTCTGCCCGCCAATCAGGAGCTTCGCGTACGCGTTGTAGTTATCAATGTTGATAAGGTCGCCTTTCGTAAACGTCGGCTCAAACTGCTTCACGAGAAACTCGGCATCCGCCGCTCCCACGCGGAACACGACTAAAGACCCGACGTTGCCGAACACCGCGTCGCGGATTTTCTCCTGCAGTTGCGCGATAAACTGGTGCGCAACAACGAGGTCTAGGTGATATTTGCGCGCCTCGGAAAGAATGGTGGCGATGGAATCCGTCGTAAAGTTTTGGAACTCATCAATGTAAAGATAAAAATCGCGCCGCTTCGGCTCCGGCACATCCACGCGCGATAATGATGCCATCAAAAGCTTCCCCACGATCACCATACCCAAAAGTCCGGCGTTAATGTCGCCGATGCGCCCCTTCGCGAGGTTCACGAGCAAAATTTTCCCTTCGTCCATCACTTTGCGGAAATTGAACGCCGACTTCCGCTGACCGATAATCGGGCGCACGTAATCGTTCGCGATGAAGTTGTTGAACTTGGAAGTGATATACGGCGTCATGTTGGCAAGCGACGCTTCGCCGCCGGCTTTCACCGCCTCTTTCTCCCAGAAATCAATTACCGTAGGGTTGTGAATCCGCGCGAGTTTTCGTTTCCGGAACTCCACGTCCGTAAAAATACGCGGCACCTCCATCAGCGTTGCCGGTTCGTTCTCCGCGTCTTCCATCAGGAGCAGTAAGGCGTTCCGCATATACTGCTCAAACATCGGGCCCATTGTTTCTTGCGAAAAAAGTTTATTGAAAATACCCTGCATTTCATTCACAATAAACGTCTTTTGCTCCGGATAATTCGGGTCATATTCCAGCATATTTAAGCCCAGCGGATACATCCGGTCGCCCGGGTCAAACACAATCACGTCGTCATAACGCTCCGGCGGAATTGCCGCGAGAATCGCGTCCACCAAATCTCCATGCGGATCTATGATTGCCGCGCCTTTCCCGGCGGCGATGTCCGCCCGCACCATATTGACGAGCAGGTTAGATTTACCCGTGCCGGTCTGACCGACAACATACACATGCCGCCGCCGATCCTCATCGGTAATATAAATCGGCTTGCGCTCGCCGCGATACAAACTTTCGCCGATAAGCGTGCCACCCTTAGGAAGCGCCGACGGAGGAGCCGCCTCGCGCGCCTTCACGGCCTTCACGCGCGGAATGTCCGTCGTCGCAATCGGGAAATGAAAAATACTCGCGAGTTCATCGGAGGAAAGTATCATCGCCTCACTAGAGTCATATTCGCGAAAAATATATTTATAAATGGCCTTGCGCGTGTCACTATATTGTTTCACCTGAAACTCGTTGCGCTGCGGCGAATAAAACTGCGCGAATGATCCGCTGAGTCCCTCCAATAATTCAGAAGCACGGTATGGCGTCGGCGCCGAAGCAATCAACCGCACATTCACGCTAAACAAAGGCTTGCTGATTTTTTGATCCAGCGCCTTAATCGCATCCTCGTCAATAATCTTTTGTTCTTTATCCTTTTTTTCTCTGTCCGCTTTGGAAAGCGGCAATTCAATGCGCGCATGCAACACGTGCTCCAGCTTTTCTCCTTTTTTGAGTTTTGAAATAAAATGCGAGATTTTTGACTTTGTTCCGCGCGGCGCTGCTGCCACAACAACCTGCAGGGCAATCCCCTCGCCCACCGTGTTCATTTTTGAGAAGTTACTGAGGAGAGGCGCGAACGTGTCCACTTTCGCCTCGGCGTACGTGCGCACCGGCAACGCGTAATGCTTTTTGAGTTTCACGTACGCGGCAACCACCTCGCCCTGCGGGTTAAAAATGGTGTAGTCCTCATGCACGGTGTCCACCTGCGATTGCGGCCACAGTCCCTGAATTTGCCGAGCGGCAAACTCCGCGTATGGCCGCTCCACCGCGATATAAAACACAATTTCCTCGCCAACATTATGCACCGCGATTTCAAATACCGCAGGCGCGTCCGGTTTTACGAGCAACGACAGGAGCTGCGACGTAAGCGCAATTTCGTTCAACGGATCAGCGGTCGTTCCTTTGTGCTCTTCCGTCGCGCGCACCGGCAACCGCACCAAGAGCAGTCGGCGGTTCAGCGCCTGCGCCAGTCGCTGATGACGCAAATACCGCCGAAGAAAATAACCCCCGACTATCGTAGCGCCAACCGCCGCGAATATGATACTGAATGTCAAAGGAGAAACCATATATGGTACTTATTCCCTGAGCTTGTCGAAGGGATACATTAAAGCAACCCGCGTCTGACCATCTCCTCATGCAACTTTCCCGTCAACGCATCGTGGAACATATCCAAAAGCGCCGGACCGTCTTTTTGCTTTGCGAGCGCCCGCGCCTCCGCAACCGCCGCGTCAATACCCTTGTGCCACGCAACGTCCACCAACTGCTCAACCTTCAACCGCATCTCGGGAGTCGCGTCGTCGGAATACGCTGGAAGCGGTGACGCGCCGGCCGATGCCGCCGCCTCATGCCCCGCCCCGCCCGCCGGTTCTCCCTCGCGGATTTTTGCGCCCAACGCGGCCTTAATCACCTCGCGGCTTTCAATTTCTTTTTGCCGCTCCACCTCCACCGCAAGCCGCTTCATATCCGCCTCTAAGCTACCATGTTCATCAAACTTTTGTTCCATCGTTTTATTATAGCGCATCCTTGTCATTGCGAGGAGACCGACAGCCATCGGCCGACGAAGCAATCTTACATTATCGTCCGTCATTGCGAAGCCGACCGCGGTCGGCTGTGGCAATCTCACTCTCCTTATTTCCTGAGCCTGTCGAAGGAATACATTAAAAAGAAAACCAGCCGCCCCATCGGGAACGGCTGGCATTCGCGTCTGGCCTGTGCTACCCCAGCTTCTTCCTGTTCCTGGCCGCCTCAATCGCAACCGGAGGCGTGTTCTCCAACCTCACATCGGTTTCGCACGAAGGACAGGCAACGTGATACTCGAGGAATCCTTCCAAGCCCCCGACCTCCTTCACGTCTTCCGCCTTCACGCAGTAGACCGCAGCACAGTCCGGATGCTTGCAGGTCAACTTCTTGCTCCACTCCTTCGGACCTTCCAGGATCTCCGCCATGGCTAACTCCTCCAAAACGAACACATTCATTATACGCTCTATCTAAGCAAAAGTCAAGCATTTATACTCCACCATTACGCGGCCGCGTATTAGTGGAGTAATGTTAGTGCGCGCTCTCCCGCAAGCACAACGCTAAAAACCGTAAACGGCTCAACGGCAGTGCGCTGTTGAGCCGTTAAAAAACATAGGATTTATCTTCTTTTTTAACATCAAAAAATGCTTAAAATCAAAGGCGTGCAACGCCTACCTTATCATCACTCCTACCTCCAAAGAATGGTGCTCCACAAAAAGGCGCGGCGCTCATTTTCGGCAACATATTGGAGCGATGCGTGAAATTCACGAGTAAAGAAATCGCGAAGTCGGAACAATGGCGCTGTGTGAATCCCGCAGGTCCGATGGCCATCGGACCGGAGGTTGAGTTCGCCTTGTTCCGGTAACTTCCGCGATTTTTTACGAATAGAATTTCCGCGAGCGGAAATCGTTGCTGAAAATGAGCGCGGCGCCGCTCTAGTATTCGAGGCGGAGCGGGTAAGAAAAAGAATGGGGCGGCGAAACACAAAAAATCGTCGACAAAAATAAGCGCGGCGGCATCCTAATCCTACCCGTGCTTAATTTCCACAACATCTCCATCCTGCACCACATACTCCTTCCCTTCCTGCCGTAGCCACCCCTTCTGCCTCGCCGCGCTCCACGTAACAGCCTCCAACAACTTCTGCCAATTAATCGTCTCCATACGGATAAACTTCTTCTCAAAATCCGTATGAATCACGCCTGCGGCTTGCGGAGCTTTCATCCCGCGCTCAATCGTCCACGCCCGCGTCTCATCTTCGCCCGTCGTAAAAAAACTGATCAAGTTCAAGCTCTTATACGCCTCGCGCACCAACTCCGGAATTTCACTAACCACACCCACATCAACAACGAGATACGAGGCACCTAGCGCTGTAATTTTATCTTTGAGCGCCTGCGGCACGTCCGCCTCCACGCCATTCAACAAATAAATCTGCGGCTTCGCGGAAAGCAACTGTAAGCCGCTGATCGCCGGCTCATGCCCCATATCCAAAATCAACTCGCCTTTTTCCAACCGCGCTTTTGCTTTCTCCAACACCACAAGCTCCGCCGCAGCTTCCTTTTTCCCTCCGCGCGCTTCCTTGCCGGCGCTCTCCATCCTCTTCGCCACTGTGTCCAAATCCTTCAACACCAATTCGGTGTTGATAATGTCCATGTCGCGCAACGGATCCACGGTATTCTCCACGTGGATAATTTCGCTGCCGCCGAAGCACCGCAGCACCTCCACAATCGCGCTACACTCGCGTATGTGCGACAGGAACTTGTTTCCCAATCCTTCACCCGTACTCGCCCCTTTCACAAGCCCCGCGATGTCATAAAACTCCACGATCGCCGGCACCCGCTTCTTTGATTTACTCATCGCAACCAACTTATCCACCCGCTCGTCGGGAACAGGAACAATGCCCACATTTGGGTCAATGGTACAAAAAGGATAATTCGCGATATTCACCTCATTCTTCGTGAGGATTTTGAACAGCGTTGACTTGCCGACATTCGGGAGGCCAACAATGCCGATGGATAGTTTCATCCCGTTAGAAGCAGATCGCAATCAGCGCTCTGCAAAATTATTTACTGGTAATATGAATACCGTACAGTAAAAAGTAGCGACCGCAAACCTCGCGCGATCGCGGCTTCTAACGGGATTCATCATTCAGTATTATACCGCTAAATCTTTCAAAAGAAAAGGCGTCTGACGCTTGCGATATTTTCCCCGTCATCCTACAATCATGAAAGCAGTTCCAGCATAAGGAGTCATTATGCGTCGCTGTTTTACGCAATGCGGAAAGCAAGTCAGTGGTGAGGGTCTCACACTCGAATACCGGTATGGCGGCGACGCAGAGGAGGTTCGCTTTTGCTTCAAGGTAGTCGCTGTTGACCCCAAAACACTTCCGAAAGACCACGAAGCGCCGGTCGTCGGAACACTACTGCCGTTCTACCCGACATACACGGAAGGTGGAATGGCCCCTACATACCTTGAAACATGGCCGGAGATGGAACCCGGTTCGCTTCCCCGCCTCAAGATCGACGATCTTTACGGAGACAAGCCGGTGCTCACGTTCATCTAGTCCGCGGCTTCAACGGCAAACCGCCACTTCTTCCCCGCCCATAAAGGTCCCGCGCATCGCACTCCGATGCGCGGGCATTTCCTTTTGCGACCAATCAGCCATAATAAAATCACTAATTAAAAAATTAATATATGGACAACAATCAACAAACTCCGGTGGGTTCACGAACAAAAACAGTAACATACGTCGTCGGCGCGGTCATTTTGCTTTTGATCATTTCCGGTTTGATCGGAAACCGCTTCGGGAAAAACGCCGTAGAGAAAGCGCTTGAAGCGCAGACCGGCGGCGATGTTACGGTAAACACCGACGCAAGCGGAGCAACAACCGTTGAAACCAGTCAAGGAACATTTTCCACAGGAGGCGTGATGCCGAAAAACTGGCCATCAGACGCGCCAACATATCCCAAGGCAAGCATCACATACTCAGGGGCGGTAAATGATCCGTCGGGCACATCCGGCATCAGCGTTTCACTCACCACCACGGACTCCGTACAACAAGTCACCGATTATTTCGCTCAAGCATTAACATCCGCCGGCTGGGAAATCGTATCAAACACCAAAATCCCTAGCGGCGGCTCCGTGCAAGCAAAAAAAGGCGCCCGGATATTCGCAGTCATCGCAATGCGGCTGGGAGAAAAAACAAATATTACGCTCGTAAGCGGAAGCACGAAATAATCGCCGCTTTTCTTTCTTGCTTCATTGTTTTCTTGATTTATCGCTGCACCTCCTCTCCCTCCGCGATCATCCGGTCAAGCTCCTCCATCACGTCATCCGGTATCGGAATTGCCTTGCCGGGCTTACTTATCCCCGGATACCTCCACGCGCTGATGATAGTCATTTTTGGTTTGCATAGCGACACCCGCAGCGCCTCCAGTTTTGCGTCCCCATGCTTTATTGTTTTATTGCTTTGTTGCTTTTTTGCCTCCTGTACCATCACCCAAATTTCCTCCTTGCGCCTCGGCGTATCATTCCGCTGCATCACCGCCACCGTGTTCGGCGCGACTCCCTCCTCGCGCCGCGTGCCATTCTTAATCACGCGCCGAATACGCCCCTCGCCGAGGCCATAGTGGATCATTTTACTTTTCACATGCGACGTCCAATGCGTAGCAGTATCATCTTTTGGAAATCGTAGCAACATGTATCAAAAGCATAAGACAAAGACATATAAAAATGAAGAAGCCCGCTTGCGCGGTCTTCCTCACGAGGACTGAGATCTCTCTAGCAGCACATTGCTGCACTGCGCGATCCTTCCTTACGGTTGAACCTTCTGTTCCTCTATCCTCACCTGTAATGGTGAACCAACGCGCCAAGTTGTCAAACGGGGGGTGTGGATAAGTTTACGGCAGCAAAAACCGCACCGGCACCTCCACCGCCGCATCGTGTTCCAGCAAACCGCTCGGGTTGTCTTTTTGAAACACGACTTTGCCGGTTGGCGTTCCGGGCGCGCGAAACTCCACGCTACCGGAAAACGGCACAAAATCCTCGGTCATCCACTCATCCTCGGCTTGCGCAATACCAACGCCAAGCTCCGCCCCGCTCGCGTCAAAAACGCGCACCGGAAAACTCGCTTCAAAAAACCAATACCCCCGCGCCTTGCCGGAAAATGCAAGCGGGCTTGCAATGACGTCATCGGCTTTCGGAGTAAAAATCACTATCAGCGGCCGCTCACGCCACAACAGTAAAAAAATAAAGACGATCGCCGCAACCGCAGTGAGAATGAGTAGCTTTTTCATGAGATATTTTTATTATATACAAATTTTGAGAGTTTTGTTATGCTATGGGCAGTATCCCGCCTGCATGAATCTGAAGGGAGTATAAGTTATGAACGGACTCGAAACCCCTGCGGTGGAATGGAGTGAGCGGCTAGGAACGCCAAACGGCGTACAGATTGCCCAGGTACTCCGACACTTCCACGAACGGCCCATGCTTCTTGCGCCACCGGTTGATCATCTCGAGACAACGGCACGACCGTTTCTTGAAGCGATCGGTGTGAGCTGCAGCGACATCGCCGCCCTGACACTTGCGGACATCAAGAACAACCCGAACATCACGCTGACCAGCAGCTTTGCCGACATCGTCTGGAAGTGGGGCAATCTCCGCGAGCGCGCGGAAGAGTATGACGACGGCGGCGTTTCGGCGCTAGAAGTCATAAACACCGCGGCGTGCATGCTGGAGGAACGGCTCGCGAGGCCGATCTTCTGGGAAATCAGCCACGGATTGCCGCACGGCACTGTACTGTCGCAAAATATCCAGACAGCAATGTTTGAAGGACTCTCCTTCACACTGATACACCTCGTCATCCTGCTCTCCATCGGCGACGGAGATAGCGCCGAAACGCTTGGGCCGTGGTGCACGTTCTACCTGAACGGCAACATTCCCCTCGGCGTGAACGAGCATGACACGTTCCTGTTCCTCACGCGGTAGAACCCCGCGAGCCGCAAACAGCCGCGAAGCCCCCGCCACCTCGGCGCGGGGCTTCTTCTTTTGAGACGCAAACAGGGAATCCATCGCTTATTAAAATTCCCGCCGTTATACCCTCATTCGCGCGAATGGTGGAATGATAAGTTTGACATCCGCGCCGCCATCAGTTATCATATACGACAGTAAGTGGCAATCATTCGGTTATCACCTGTTGGAGAAAATCCGATGGACACCCTGATAATCCTCGGTTCCATCTTCGGATGGCTCGCCATTGGCTTCGCGCACACCTCGCTCCAGCTTCACGCAACCCATGCGGCATTCGGCCGCAAGGATCGGTTTGTGGAGACGATCTGCGGACCCATCGCGCAAGTACTGGACAATTACGCGATCCTCTACATTCTCCTAGGTCCCGCGGGTCTCCTGTTCACGGGAACGTGGATCAGGCTCCGCGCGACGGTATCCGAGCCGATACCTCAGCCGACTAACAAGTAGCCCCATCCGTCCCTCGACCCACCACCCCGCGGTAGCCCTAGGCTACTCGGGGTGGTCTTAATTTTGCCAAAACCGTTATACTCTCATTCGCTCATTCGTGCGCCTGCCCGCCTCTGGAGGGAATGGTGGAATGATAAACAGAAAAATATTACAACCACTATAGCAACGAGATGATATATTTTGCGGCCGGCTCTTGCTGTGTCGCGAGCCGATAAAACACCCGCGAGCTATGCTGTGTCTTTTCTATGATGTTCGCGGCGCTCAATACGCCAAGATGCTTTGACGTCGCCTTGAGTGAAAGATCGATTTCCTCGGCGATACTGCCAACGAACGCCGATTGGTGTCGCTTGATATACTCCACAATCGCAAGGCGACGTTTGTTTGCTAGCGCCTTGAGTACGCGTTCCAAATTTTTTATATTTTGCATACGTTTCACTATATACCATTCCACCGCATTCTACCATTCGCGCGAATGAGGGTATACGTAACGCCGCGATATTAATATTTACGCAATCTGGAACGTAGTTCGCGATGGTACTTCACCGCAAACCGGTGTGCTTCGTCGCGGACGCGGATGAGCATATCGCGATTACGCGCGACTGCGGTGTGGAGTTCGTGCGGATAGAAAAAGTCGTTGCGCTTGCGCTCTGGCCCCTTAGCGATGCCGACAACCGGCACGGGCAGTTTCAACTCCGCAATCACCGCGCGCGCGGCATTCACCTGCGGCAATCCCCCGTCAATCAAAAGCAAATCAGGCATCGGCCACTCATCGTGCGTAAATCGCCGACGCAGCACTTCCGCAAGCATCCCGACATCGTTTGAGCCGATAATTGTTTTAATCCGAAACTTGCGATATTCGTTTTTATCTGGCGCGCCATCGGTGAACACCACCATAGAACCGACCGCCGAAGTGCCGCTGACGTGCGAAATGTCGTAGCCCTCAACACGATGAAAGTCGTTTTCTCGCGTCGCTTTATCACCCAATACCGCAATGTCGTGAATATGCTGCAACGCCGCGATGCGCCGACGGATAACGACGGCTTCCTCAAATTTTAATTCTCGCGACAACACCCGCATCTCGCGCGTCAGATCGCGCAAAATCTTTTGCTTTTTCCCCTCAAAAAACGCGATAAGCTGCCGGATGATTTTTTTATAATCGCGAGATGTGATGACGCCAGCGCACGTCCCGGGACAAAGGCCGATTTGATAATTAAAACACGGCTTCAGTTTCGGTTGTCCTTCGATAAACTCAGGAACTAATTTTTTTATTTTATTGCCTGAGCTTGTCGAAGGCGTACCTTTGTTTATCTCGTGACTACTCCACGGAAAAATCCTGCGCAGAATATGCAACGCCTCACGCAGTGACGCGGCGGAAGTAAACGGCCCGAAGCGGCCAAGCGGCCTATCGTGCGACAGCGCCTCGCGCTCACGAAGCAACAACACGCGCGGAAATACCTCGCGGGTAATCACGACATAGAGAAAACTCCGGTCGTCCTTTTCCAGCACATTATACTGCGGCTGATACTTCTTAATGAGCCGCGCCTCCAAAATCAGCGCCTCAATGACGGTGTCTGTTTGTTCAACATCAACCCTTGCCACTTCGCTAACCATTTTTGCAATCCGCAACTCCTGTGGCCTCTGGAAGTATGAGAGTACCCTCCTCTTCAAATTCGCCGCCTTCCCGACATACAGAACCCGCCCGTGCGTGTCCTTCATAAAGTAAACACCGGGAGTTAACGGAAGTTGTTTTTTTAATTTTTTGATGTCAATAGACATAACACGGGCAGAATTTCTAATTTCAAATTACTAATTAATGACAAAATAAGCTACACGCCGGGGGTGGTGGGGAGAGATTTTTTGAGGTGAGGGAGGGTCATTATTATAAAAATTCAAAAGTAAAAATTTAAGAACTCTGTAAGAGAATACGAGAATTGGGTTGCTAACACGAACTAAATCCAAAGGCTCACTGCTGAGTCAATGCGACCCCTGTTACCCCATTAACGATTGCTATAATCTCTCTCGTACCCGGCCCTGACGGGTAATAAACGAAGTTAGCGGACGGTTTTCCGTCAACGCTGCTCAAAAGAGTGGGGCAAGAAATATTTGGCCCCTGCATTTGCGCCCCAGAGTTACTGCTTATTCCGCCGCTACAAAAACGATTCAATTCCGGAAAACGATCGATATAGGCGGACCCGATAAACATCCCACCATCAGCAGCACTAATCGTAACCTTGTTGGCGGCAACTCTTTGGTCGAATTCAAAATAAAAAACTTCTATACTGCAAACCTTTTTATTGTCCATATCTATTCGACAAGGTGATGGATTTACGATAACCGCCGCATAGTTTTTTGTTGATCTCGTCGAAAGAGTTCCGTGTGTTTTTGCAACTTCTATGCCAATAACAGATTCAATCTCGTATGAATAGCTAGTATTGTGCTCTAAATTAGATACGTGAACTATATGGCGAGTAGATAATCCCGACTCGGAATCATAAATCTTCGGTGGTAAATTCCCGCTTGAAAGAAAAACTTTTGAATTAGTCGGTTTATTTGTCATCCATTCAAATAACATCGCATCAAATGTTGAGGTGGCATTTATTAATGTAATTTCGAGTGGTTTTACCGTGGTTGATGTAGTCACTGGAGTTGGTGTGACTACTTGCGGCGCAAAGGACGGGGTAGTAGATTTTGTTGGAACTATCGGTGCTACGACCCTTTTCTTGTTCTCCTCTACTTCTTTTTTAATCAACTCGCTCTTCAGTTCTTCAACCTCCTGTTTTAATTTCTCAACTTCGGTTACTTGTTTTTCCTCATCTTTTGCTTTCAGCTCCGCCACTTCCCGCCTCAATTTCTCAACCTCGCCTTTGAGTTCAACGATCTGTTTCGCCGCTTCTTCTTGGCCTTTTTTGCTTGCTTCAATGGCTTGCTCAATCGCCGCCCTCGCTTCCTCCGGAACCCTAATCAAAACAGCAGATAACACTTCCTGATTTCTTGAGGCACCATCCTCAATCGCGGCAAACAAACTTTCCGCTTGTCCTTTGTCCTTAACTTCTTTGGACTTTTCTGTCGCCAAGGCAACGTTACCTTCATAGTCCGCGATAGCCGCTTTGACCGCGTCCGGATTTTTATCTCCTGCGATGGCTTCTACCTCTGCCAACCGCTCGTCGGCGTACTCTAGTGCCTTTTTAGCTTTCGCTTCGGGATTGAATGAAAAAAATAGAGCGATCTTTTCAGAAACCGTATCAAAAATATAGAAAAAACTGCCCGGCTTTACACCTGCGGTTGTGGCGGCGAAGGCAGAAACTGGCAGTATCAAAGCAATAGACAAAATAAATAAATGTAAGATTGCCACGGGTACGACCGCGGTCGACCCTCGCAATGACGAAATAGAGGATGTTTTCATGAATATAAGCATATACCGTTTCTTGCTTTTTTGCAACCGCCAGTCATTAAACTCGTTATACCCTCATTCGTGCGAATGAGTCCATGACCTAAAATCAAAAGCGCGCGGCGCTACATTATCATCACTCTCCTCCCCCAAGATGCAGAGCGCATGGAGGCAACCCTTCTTTTGAGCCAGCATGTTGGAGCGAGGGCAGCACTGCGCGAAGCGGAAAACCGCGACGTCGGAACAATGGCGCTGTATGAATCCCGAAACCGAGCAGTCGCCCGAGGCGACTGCTCGTGAAGGTTGAGTTCGCCTTGTTTCGGTAACGTGCGCGGTTTGTAGCGAGCAGCAGTGCTCCGAGCGGAAACCGCTGGAGAGAAAGGAGGGTTGCCGACAGAGACAGAGATCCTTCGCTTCACTCAGGATGACATACCTAGCGCAGCACTTTCCTCAAATATTCTCCCGTAAAACTCCCCTTTGCCCTCGCAATAGTTTCCGGAGTGCCGACCGCCACCACCTCCCCTCCCTTCTCTCCTCCCTCCGGCCCCAAATCAATCACCCAATCCGCGGTTTTGATGACGTCCAGGTTGTGCTCAATAACGACAACCGTGTTGCCGCGATCCACGAGCCGATGCAGAATCTTCAAAAGATTTTCAATGTCGGCGAAATGCAATCCCGTTGTCGGCTCATCCAACAAGTACAATGTGCGGCCGGTGTCGCGCTTCGCGAGTTCCGTAGAAAGTTTGATGCGCTGGGCTTCGCCGCCGGAAAGCGTTGTGGCGCTCTGCCCCAACCGTAAGTATCCCAGCCCCACTTCGTTCACAATCTTCAACCGGTCATACACCCACGGAATGTCGCGAAAAAACACCACCGCCTCCTCCACCGTCATCTGCAGAATGTCGTAGATATTTTTGCCTTTGTAGTCCACCTCCAACGTTTCGCGGTCAAAACGTTTTCCTTTACACACATCGCACTGCACAAACACCGTCGGCAAAAAATGCATTTCAATCGCAATCGTGCCGTTGCCCTCGCAATGTTCACACCGCCCGCCGGGCACGTTGAAACTAAACCTTCCGACTTTCCACCCCCTTATACGGGCCTCCGCCGTTGAAGCAAAAAGATCGCGGATATAACTCCACGCGCCGATGTAGGTCGCGGGGTTTGACCGCGGCGTGCGGCCGATTGCTCCCTGGTCAATGGAGATGATGTTATTCAAGTATTCCAAGCCGAGAATGGCATTCAATGGATGTTTGTAGCCCTTCGACTCCCCGCCCGCTGGCGGTTCGCTCAGGGAATAATGATTAAACTTACGCGAAAGCGTTTTCTCCAGCACGTCATACACGAGTGTGCTTTTGCCCGAACCGGAAACGCCCGTCACCGCCACAAAACGCCGCAATGGGATGTCCACGTTGATATTTTTTAAGTTATTCGCCGAGGCGCCGCGGATTTTGAGCATGTCCCTATCAATCATTCGGCGCTTTTGCGGCACCGGAATTTTTTTATCGCCGCGGAGATAATCCACGGTCAATGACTTGCCCTTCGGCGTTCCTTTGCCGAGCACTTCTTTAAGCGGCCCCGCAACCACGATATTGCCGCCGTGTACTCCGGCAGCAGGGCCGATGTCCACCAAATAATCCGCCGTACGGATAGTGTCCTCGTCGTGTTCAACAACAATGACGGTATTCCCCAGATCGCGCAGTTGCTTTAAGGTCGCGAGCAGCTTATCGTTATCGCGCTGATGCAGACCGATGGTCGGCTCGTCCAAAATATAGAGCGTGCCCACCAGCCGCGATCCGATCTGCGAAGCCAGCCGGATGCGCTGCGACTCCCCTCCCGAGAGCGTTCCGGCTCTGCGGTCCAACGTCAGATAATCTAACCCCACATCCAACATAAATTTCAGCCGATTTCTGATTTCTTTAAGCGGCACTTCCGCGATTTCCGCCGCCGCTTTTTTTACCTTATTACCCAACAGATCAAAAAAATCGTACGCATGGCCCACGGAAAGCCCCGTAAGGTCGGCGATGTTTTTATTGTTGATGAGCACGTTCAGCGCCTCCGGCTTCAGACGTTTGCCTTTGCATTGCGGACAAATCTCTTCGGACCACACATCCACTACCCCCAAACCGTGGCACGCCTCGCAGGCGCCATATGGGCTGTTAAATGAAAAGAGCCGCGGCTCAATTTCCGGAAACGCGAAATTGTCCTTCGGGCATGAAAACTTTGAGGAGAGCGTGAATTCTTTTTCTCCGATGATAAACGTCGCGACATCGTTGCCGTACTTCAAAGCGCTTTCCACCGCTTCCGCAAGCCGCGCGCGCACGTCTTTGACGCCGAAGTTTAATCCGGCGGGCATGTGGTCAACAATAAGCTCAATCGTGTGCTGTTTATACCGCGAAAGTTCAATGCGGCTGTGGAGCGACAATATTTTCCCGTCAACGCGCACCTCCCCGAAACCGCCGTTCAAAAAGTCATAGAGCAGTTGATAATATTCCCCCTTGCGTCCAATGACCGCCGGAGCGAGCACTATAATCTCTTGCTTGGCAGCGGTAGCCCCTCGACTGTGCTCGGGGACTATTTTATCGTTACTCCCTGAGCTTGTCGAAGGGTTACCTTTACTCGCAACTTCGATGACGGTATCAACAATTTCCTCCGGCGTCATTTTGCGGATTTCGTCTCCGCACGTCGGACAATACGGCTTGCCGATACGGGCAAACAGCACGCGGAGGTAGTCATAGATTTCCGTGAGCGTCGCGACGGTTGAGCGCGGATTGCCGGAATGGCTTTTCTGGTCAATAGAAATGGCAGGAGAGAGTCCCTCAATTTCATCAACGTCCGGCTTATCCATTTTTCCCAAAAACTGCCGCGCGTACGCGGAAAGCGACTCTATGTAGCGCCGCTGACCCTCGGCAAAAATAGTGTCAAAAGCAAGCGATGACTTCCCCGAACCGGAAAGTCCCGTGAAGACGATTAAACTGTTACGCGGCAGCTCAAGAGAAATATTCTTGAGATTATGCTCGCGGGCGCCTTTGATAATGATTTTGTCGTTCATGGGTTATTGTAACGCTTCGACTTCGGTCCGACGGACATCGGACCTTCGCTCAGCGAATAAAACTTTATTGCCTGAGTTTATCGAAGGCTTACCTTATTTTTTATCTTTCGTTTTTCGCCTCAACAAGTGTATTTCATCCCTCAATATCGCCGCGAGTTCAAAGTCCAATCGTTTTGACGCGTCCTTCATCTGTCTCATTTTTTCGGCAATGATGCGGTCAAGCGACCCTTGTTTCATTTTTGTCGCCGCGCCGAGCGCCGAAAATTCCGTTTTCAATACTTCGGCGACTTCCTTCTCCCGTTTGACGTCAAACGCCGCGACAATGTCGTGGATTGCTTTGATGATGGTCTTCGGCGTGATGCCATGCGCCTTATTCCACGCAAGCTGGATATTCCGCCGGCGGTTGGTTTCAGAAATCGCGCGCGTGAGCGACCCGGTCATCACGTCGGCATACAGTACCACCTGGCCGTTCACGTTGCGCGCCGCGCGGCCGATGGTTTGGATGAGCGAAGTTTCACTCCGCAAAAATCCCTCTTTGTCGGCGTCAAGAATGGCAACGAGCGACACCTCCGGCAAGTCCAATCCTTCGCGCAACAGGTTCACGCCCACAAGCACGTCATAGTTGCCGCGGCGAAAATCTGAAAGAATCGTGATGCGGTCAATGGTCAGCACGTCGCTGTGCACATAATTCACCTTGATTTTCAACTCCTGCAAATACGCCGTGAGATCTTCCGCCATTTTTTTGGTGAGCGTGGTCACGAGCGTGCGTTCCTTCTTCTTCACGCGATCTTTGATGCGGGAAATTAAATCATCTATCTGACTAAGCGGTTGTCCCTCGACATGCTCGGGAACTATTTTATTTTTATTGCCTGAGCTTGTCGAAGGCCTACCGCCACCACTGACCGGGCGCACAATAATTTCCGGGTCTACCAGTCCCGTCGGCCGAATAATTTGTTCCACGATCTGCCCGCTCGCCAAGCTGCGTTCCAGTTCATAACCGCTTGGCGTTGCCGAGGTATAGATCGCCTGCGGCATACGCGCCTCAAACTCGGTGAACTTGAGCGGCCGGTTGTCCGCCGCACTAGGCAGACGAAAACCGAACTCAATAAGCGTTTTCTTTCGCGCCGCATCGCCCTCCGACATTCCGCGAATCTGCGGCACCGTCACGTGGCTTTCATCAATCACCATCAGGTAATCCGGCGCGCCGTCTTCGGTAACGGGAAAATACGAAAGCAGCGTATCCGGCGGCTCGCCTGCCGCGCGACCCGAAAGATGCCGAGAATAATTCTCAATGCCGTGGCAGTAGCCGATTTCTTTCATCATCGCCACGTCATAGCGCGTGCGGCGTTCCAACCGCTCCGCCTCCAGCAATTTTCCGTTTTGCTCAAAATAATGCAACCGCTCGCGGAGCTCCGCTTTAATCACCTTCATCGCGCGCGTTTTTTCCGGTCCCAGCGTGACGAAATGTTTTGCCGGAAATACATAAACCTCCGGCACTTCCTCGCGGCTACCGAATCCCTTCACAGGATCCACCGCAAAAATATGCGAGATTACGCCATCGTGAATATCAAACCGATACAACAGATCCTGATCCGGCGCCATCATTTCCCACTGGTCGCCGCGCACGCGGAATGTGCCACGCGTGAGGTCCGCATTCGTGCGCGAAAACTGCATCGCGACCAACTTTTTCATAAGCTCCGCGCGCGTCACCGCATCACCCACTTTGAAATGCAGCATCTGTGATTCATACGCCTCCGGCGCGCCCAAGCCGTAAATACACGACACCGACGCCACCACAATCACATCGCGTCGCGTGAGTAACGCCGCGGTTGCCGCGTGGCGCAGTTTATCAATCTCGTCGTTAATCATCGCTTCTTTATCAATGTAGGTGTCCGTCACCGGCAAATACGCCTCCGGCTGGTAGTAGTCATAATAGGACACGAAATAGTGCACAGAATTTTTCGGAAAAAACTCGCGATACTCGTTGCACAGCTGGGCGGCAAGGGTTTTATTCGGCGCAATGACGAGCGTCGGTTTTTGTACCGCCTGGATGACATTCGCGACGGTAAATGTTTTGCCGGAACCCGTGACGCCGAGAAGTGTCTGGTGCTTCATACCTTTCTTCAAACCAGAAACAAGCCACTCGATGGCTTTCGGCTGGTCCCCCGCGGGCATAAAATTGGATTGCAACTTGAACATTATGTTGTTTTTATGCTTTCTTGCTTCGTTGCTTTCTTGTCCGAAATACCCAAACGCCCCCGCGTCTCACGACATAGGGGGTGGTAGCGCGAACTTCGCGCTCGGACATATTCAATTACATACATTCTGACACAAAAAGATGCCAAACGTCAAACCATTGACAAAACATGAGGAGGTCTTCGATGAACGGAGACGAATCGAGGGAAATGACGCAAAGGGAGAGGAACCACGCGGAGATCCAGAGAGTGATCACCGCGGCCGGACTCGTGCCGATGAACTACACCGCCGTTCTCCTTCCTCACTAGCCCTAGCGCCTCTCGCAATACTTCGGCCACTTATCCTTCGGGACGGGTGGCCGATTCTATTTTTACACGTCGTCACTGTCATTCTCACGGAAGCGAGAATCCAGAGTTTTGCATTTCTAGATTCCGGATCAAGTCCGGAATGACAAAATACAATGTAAGATTGCTTCGTCGCCTCAGGCGACTCGCAATGACAGTCGCCACCTTTCTTACTTCTTACTTCCTACGTCCTACTTCTCCCCTAATATTGACAGATATCCTTTCGTTGTTGAGTTTTTCCAATCAAGCCCCAGCGTCTTCGCGAGCGCGTCTATTTTTTTCTTTGATGCTTCAATTTCTACAAATCGTAGCTTTCCGACAAAATCAAGCTCAATGTGCGCGCCGGAAACTTTCCAATGCTCGCGCTGTTTTTTGTATTTAAACCACTGCGCAAATCCCAATAGTTTTAACATACGCGCAGTTTCGGAAACATCAGAAACGGTAATTTCGTACTCCTGCATCACCTTATATTTTCCGTGATTGCGCTCCGGAGTAATTTTAATTGTCAAAGCAGCGGGGCCGTTTTCCCGCTCACGCAACCGTAGGGTTGCTTTCTGCTTCCGCAATGTTTTGTCGGGCGTATCAAAAAAATAATTCCGCTCCTCCCCTTTCCACTCGCATACCCCGCCTAATTTTTTTATGTTCGCGCGGACAGCGTTAAAACTTTTGACGCGGAATTTTACTTCGGTTTCGTTCATAAATTGTTGACGTTTTTACAGCTTAAGCTATGAACATGTAAACAGTTAATGCACAAAAATTTGGCTCGGTAATAATGCAGATGCGAAAATATTTAATACGGTACCTATAGTTTCAGTATATATGAGTATCCCCGCGGTCGCCTTAGGCGACCGCGGGGATCATATGCTCTTACTTCTTATTTCTTACGTCTTACTTCTCACTCTACGGCACGATGGATACCATGAGTGACCGGTCGGGAGCGAAGAGTTCTTCAACGCCCGCTACCGCGTCAGCCCATGTCGTTGTTTCGATGACCTTCACTAGTTCTTCTTGCGTCTGTACGCACCCGAAAATCGAGAGGTCGATGAGCGTCGCAAGCACAAGCCCGGAGAGCTGAACCTGCTTCAACCTCATCCCCAGAAGCAACTCGTCACGCTCCACCTCAAACCACTTGCGCCCCCGCCGCTTCACGAGCTCGGGAATCTGCTTGAATGCCTCCGCGCATGCCACGAAGTGGTCGGGAGCGGCATCGACGCCGAGCCGGCAGAATCGCAAGTCGCGGAACGTCTCGATGGTCGGCCGTACGGCGTAGACAATGCCGAGTTTCTCCCGAAGCGTCGCGAAGCACGCGGATGCCGCAACGTTCACGCATAACATCGCGCGCTGTTCATGCATGAGCGTGAGCGGTGTCGCGCGCATGCGCAAGACAGAACACTCGCCGGCAGGCTCATCGTCGTTTGAAGGCAGGCCAAGCACGTCACTCGGACGAACGACATACTGGCCGCACCGGATGGGACTTGCCGCCATCGGAGCAACTATCGTACGCTTCGCGTCTCCGTCGTGCGGAAGCTTTGGGAACGCTTCTGCTGCTGCCCGCATCACCTCGGAAAACGTGGTGCTTCCCGCGACAACGAGCGCCATGTTCGGCAACGTGTGATAACGGACGAAGTGATCCTTGATGGCGCCTGCCGTCCACCGATTGATACCTTCCGATGTTTCAACGCGAAGAACAGGGTGTCCTTCGGGAAACGCCGCGCGCAAGATGGCGCGATGCACCGGCGTTGTCCGCGGCCCCACTTCGGCAAGTTCACGCTGGTGGATTTCCTGAAGATGAGTGATGGAAAGATGCTTCGGAAACACTCGCGCGTATACCGCGAGGAATCGCAGCATCTCCCGAAGCCGAAGCGAAACGCCGCGTACCATCCACCACGTACTTTCCGCGCCGGTACTTCCCAAATCTTCCGGAAGAAATCCGCGCTCGATTGCGTATCGCCGCGCCTTCGACACATCGCCGGAATCGCTACCCGCAATACCCATCGCATGTTCTACCGCGTGCGAAAGACCCGGCATCTCGGGAGGATCCTGCCGAACCCCGGCGAACATCACGAGACCGGCCGAAACCTGCGGAGGGTCAATGCGCATTGACTTCACAAACACGCGAAGACCATGCTTCGTGACACCGCACCGAAACGCAAAGATATCTCTCATGACTCACGCTCCAAATCGGGACGGACATTTACCTGACACTCCTTCCACCATACCATTTCAATAGACAAAAAAGAATAATAACGCTAGAATGTAAGCGATGAAAAACATTGATATACAAATTCAGCAGCTCCAACGCGACAAGTATCATTCCCGCTGGTCGCCGAAAATATTAGCCGACATCGCGCGCCTCAAGGCGGGCGAGCCGCTGGATTATGTCATCGGCTGGGCGCCATTTTTGAGGTGCCGCATTGACCTTTCAGCGCATCCGTTAATCCCCCGCCCGGAAACCGAATTTTGGACAGAAGCGTTCATTTCGGACGCCGGTCATCGGACTCCAAACAAATCACTTCGCGTTTTAGATATTTTTTCCGGTTCCGGATGCATTGGCATCGCAATCTTAAAACATCTCCCAAAATCTCACGTTGATTTCGCGGACATTGACCCGCTCGTTCTACGTGGAATTAAAATCTCCGCTCGCAAAAATAGAATCCCGCCGTCACGCTACCACCTCATCCCCTCCGACATACTGAAAAACACCCGCGGCGTCTACAACGCCATCGTCGCCAACCCACCATACATCGGAACAAAAAAATACGTCCAACCGTCGGTATTAAAATACGAGCCGCGCAAGGCGCTCTTCGGTGGCAAGGACGGACTGCGCTTCATCAAGGCGCTCATCAAAACCGCGCCACAGCACCTTTCGCTAGACGGTGTACTTTGGATGGAATATGACCCGTCGCAAAAAAAAGCGATTGAAAAACTTTTTGCCGCGCAACAGTATCGCAACGTTCAATTTCATAAAGACCAATACAGCCGCTGGCGCTATGTTATGGCGCAAAGGCCAGCATAAAAAACGAGTATCGGTCCGACGGCTTTAAGCTGTCGGACCGATTAATTCCCTACTTCCTGCGCCACCCGCGCCGGTAGACGTTCCGCACCGCGAAGTATCGTGGCGGCGGAGCGTAGAGATGGTCACGCACTGTCCTGTTCCACCGATCGGCATCCGCCACCGCCGCTTCCACCGGAAGCGGCACCGGCCATAACGTAACGAGGCAGTTGCGCCGTTCATGGTCAAAGAGCGCCAGAACGCCGATGCCCATCGCGGTACGCTGAACTTCCGCTTGGTACCGCTCCGAGTACTCGCCGCGCCACAAAACCGTGTCTGGCCACGTGGTCGCGTCCCACTGACCCCACTCCGTATGCGGCCGAACTCCGTCGTTCTCCATCGGGTCCTCCTTACAGCGACTGCGTGCCAAAACGCTCAAACATCCGCTTCAACTTTTCGCAGACCTCGTTGAAGATCCGCTCCACATCCTTCCGCTTCAGGTGTTCCTGCTTACCGATCTCCCGAAACGAAAGCTCCTTGATGCTGTGCGCGACGAGCAGCCACCGGTCGCGCGGCGAAAGCGCCATAGCAAGCTTCCAAACATGTTGCGCGAGGTCATCCCGGTCAACTTCCTCGATCCCGTCGGCGCCGCACCTATCCGCGATTTGACGCGCCATTTTCATGACCTCAGCCTCCCCCAAGGAGTCCGCAAGGGGCTTCTTTTTCCTCGTTTTATACGTTTTTCGAGCCACGAAACACCTCTTTTCTCTATGGTAGAAACTGTTTCTAATTTATCACAAAACGAACAAAAAACACAAACAGCCCGCCTTGGGCGGACTGTTTGTCGTTCTTCACGCTGCGACTACGCGCGCGGCGGAGCTGATTCCTTGCGCGCGCGATGACAATCGCGGCAAAGCAAATCCTTCAAACGATCTTCCTGTGGCTGAAACGGAAGTTCGGTGATCGCACCCTTACATTTTCCACACGCCCAGTTACCCTGAAACTTCGGGCGAGGAGCCATCGGTTGGTTAGCATCCATAAAGTATATTTGGTTGTTTGTTATTATTGACCTTTCACCGCGCCGAACGTGCGGTTTGTGGAATAATTGTATGCTATAAAACTAACCCGCGCAAACTGTTGCCTACCCCCACCATTGATGCAAGCCTGGAAATTTACGGCAAATCGGCAAACGCTCGCACCATTCTTCAAGGCCCCACACACGCCCCGCGCGCGTCGCCGCAAGATACAGCAACGCGGCGATATAAATGATGTGCTGATCAACAATAAACGCATTTGGGTTTGGATACGGAAAACCGAGTGGCAGATAATAGAGCAGCATGAGCAACGCGCCGAGCAACGAAGAAAACCGCACGCCGATGCCGAGTATCAGCGACACGCCCAGCAACGTAAGCCCCCATTCGTTGACAAAGTTAATGACGGGCAATACGCCGGGCGACGCAAGCCACGCGAAAAGCCCAGTAAACGATTTCGCGTTTGTCAGGTATCCCGCCGCCGACCATTCCGCGTTAAGCACTTTTGTGATACCGGCGTAAAAGAACATCCATCCGAGCGTGAACCGTAAAAAGAATATTGATAATTTTTGAGCAGTCGTCATAGCGAATATGAAATATAAAACGCTGACCTTTTCCGATATTATAGCACAAGCTAGATATTTTTATACATCACATCTTTTCGCTCCACCACCACCGTCCATCCCGCGCGCTTCGCGTGAGCATATAATAGCGCGTTGGGATTAAAGCAGATCGGTTTTGAAACAAGTGATAAGAAACTGATATCGCCCTCCGTGTCGCCGACGCCAACAGAACCCCGGAGCGTCAGTCCTTCACTTGCTACCGCGCGCCGGACAATGTTCGCTTTGTCGGAGATAACATCAAGATGAAGAATATTTCCGGTAAAACGCTTGTGCTTATCAACCTCATACATGCGGCCGTACACCTTATCAAAACCCAGCGTCTCACAAAACGGTTCAGCGAGTAATTTCGGCGATTGCGTAATCGCTAAAAGATAATACCCGCGACGCTTCAAGTCGTGGACCAAATCGCGCGTGTACCGGTACACACGATTTTTATGAAACGCCACAACTTTTTTCCCGACACGCAAAAAATCAACATATCGTACGCCCTTGATATGCTTCAAAAACGCGCGAACAACCGCGAGAATATATTCCTCATACGTCCCCCGTCGCTCAAGCCACTCCGTAAACGCGCGCGCGTATACGCGCCGCGCCCGAATAGGGAAAACGCCCTCTTGAATAAACGCGTCGGTGAGTTCAATCAGCAAACTGGACCGAAAAATCGTTCCGTCAATATCAAAAATCGCAACTTTTCTTTTTTGCATATCTTTTATTGTATGCCTTGCCATTTAAAAATGAAACGGGGGGGGCTCCTAGGACCCCCCCCTCGCTCCGGCTACTTCGCGCCCGACTCCATATGCTTCCCTACACAACCTTTGACCTCGCCATCAGTCGCGAGGACCTGCCCGCAGAGACGGCAGATCGGCTGTACCGGCCGAAGGCCGAGCGCCATGGCAATCTGCGCCTCCCAGACACCGTAGGAGTACACGTGACCCGTGTGCGGCTTAGGATCGCCAAGCAACTCGTCCAGGAAGTCCAGCTCGTCGGTCGCGAGTGAGCGATACTGCGGACCGTGAACCCAGATCATCGGCGTCCCGGTGCAGTTGCCCTCAAACACCACAAGATACTGCATCCCTTTTTCCAGCAACCGTTGCCGAACCATGTCAAGAACCGAACTCATGGATCACCCCCTCTCATACCGTTGAAATCCTGATTTGTGAACTGACTACAATGTACTACAGATAAATATAAAAACAAGGGTATACTATAAACATGCGCCACTGGCACACCATCACACTCGTATTCATTCTCGCGTCCGTCGGGTTATTACTGGCGAATGCCGGTCCGATTACTCCGATGCGCGTTCTTGGAATAAGCGCGGCGCTTGCGCTCCTCGGCCTCGTCTTCATCATCGCCAGGGGACTCATTGGCGACATATGGGCGCTACTCCCCGTCGTGATGCTCGGGTTCGCTCCGCCGTTTCTTGCATACGGCTCCGATGGGCTCCCTGGGATCTCGGCCGCGCTTGCGCTACTCACTGCGATATGGACGTTCGCGTATTTTGTTCAGCATCCGTCGCGTTCCGGGCTCATCATCGCGGGATTTGCGTTCGGCGGGGCGCTCCTTGTTCACCCGATGGGATTTATGACCGGCGCCATAAACGTAACACTTGCGTTTGCCGCGCTCATGACAAGCATTGCCGTTGATTGGAAAGATGTCGCTCCCGAAATGCGCCGCCACCGCTTTATCATCCGCGCCATGCGTTACGCGCGCGGGACATCCGTGGTGCTAGGCATTGGCATCGCGCTCGCCTATCTTTTTTACGCGGCCGCGCCGGCAATGCCCACCGCGGAAGATACGCCACTCATCATTGCGTGGATTGGAGAAAACGCCGCGCTCCGCCCCTTCGGCGCATACCTCTTACACATCGTTCAATATATCCAAACGCTACCGGCATTGAACGCGCACATAGGAACGGCGTTTGCGCTGACGCTTCCTCTGCCACTCTTAGGGCTTTTCGTCATTGCATTATGGTCGGGGATCAGCGGCATGCTACGCGCGGCGTTTGAGGATATTATCGCGAAGGAACCCATGCTCATCAACCACATCGCGACAAATCCTGTCGGATTCGCGTTGCAACTGAGTACCGCGACGTATCTCGCAGTCGGCCTCGCCGATCCGAACAGCCGGGGCGCACTCATGCTCATACTCCCCCCGCTGACAATCCTCGCGGCAGGCGCGATCAAGCGGTGGTTTATTATTATTGACGAGGAATTGTTGCGCAACTCGTTACTGCGCGTACTCGTGCTTGCGCAAAACATCGGGAGCATTTCAATCAAGGCGCTCGTGCTTGCTATGCTTCTCCTCACCGCGATTATTACCGCCCTCATAAGCGCCCCGAACTTTTCCGCGTACACGAACGTTATCGGCAGAGTAATCACGAATATCGCAAATTAGGCTCGGTAATAATGCGAATAGGCTACTCGTCATTATTCGCATTATTTATCCCCCATTCGCATTATTCGCGATTACTTCATCTTGTAGTACGCCTTCTGCTCAACCCGGAAATCAACAACGTTGATGTTCCGGAAGTCCTTCCGTCCCGAGAGAACGCTTAACGCCGTTGCCGCAAACGCCGAATCAAACCGCAGACTGAAGGCGAGCGTCGGAGCATTTCGCGCGGTCACCGTGACTTCCAGCAGGTTCCGGTCAAAAACAATATGCTCCACCATAAGGCCGGCGCCCTGCACAATTTCAATGACGCGCTGCAAACGCATAAATTGATTGCCCGGAAGCACGGCAGCGCCGAGCGGTGGCAAAGCACCATCTTCGCTGATTGAGGTAATCAACTGCCCATCAGCGAACGGCGCGTACTGAAACGCGATTCCCATTGGATCAACCCACGCGCACGCGTTTTCCGCCCCGCACCACACGAGTGCCCGCTCGCGGTCGGTGACGCTGACACGCAATACGCGTCGCGCAAAATCCCGCGACACTTCTACGCGCGAGAGCACAAGCTCAGGAAGCGCGATGCTTGAACTCCCCCACACAAAAAAGTGGTCAAATCCCAAAAATCTGCCGAAAACATTTTTCAGCGGGTATGCCCGGAGATCAGCCAAAAGATCGGCGCGCGACACATGACTTTCGCCGGAAATTTCGATAGAGCGATAATAAAAAAATGGAAATTTCAGCACAACCGCCGCAAGCCCGATGAACATAAGGCCGAGAAGCGAAAACCACACCAAAAATCCGATATGCTCCTGTGGTCGACCGCGAACGCCCGCACTTGTCATAGTATGTACAAACTCACCCCATTCGCATTATTTGCCGCCATTCGCATTATTCGCGATTACTCCACGACAATTCGCTCAATCAACGGATTAATGCGCGTCAAGTATTCATAATACGAGGCGCCACCCGCGGCCGCGGCGATTTCCTCCGCGCTGATTTCTTCTTTTCCCTGCATACCCGTGAGCGTCACCCGGTCGCCGAACTTGCAAGGAATCCCCGTCACGTCCACAACAACAATATCCATAGACACTCTGCCAAGCACCCGCGCGCGATGCCCATTAATGAGCACCTCGCCGACCCCGGAAAGCGCCCGGGGGAATCCGTGCCAATAACCGACAGGCAACACCGCGAGCATTGAGTCGCGGCGCAGGCGCTCCACTAAATCATATCCGACATAATCCCCTTTCTTCGCTGTTTTTACCTCGCCGACAATGGTATGCCACGAGAGAATGGGCTGCAGATTTATTTCCGGAAGCTGGATGCGCAACTCTTTTGATGGGTAGAGACCGTAAAAGCCGATACCGACTCTAACGGCATCGTAATGATATTTTTTGTTGACCATCGCTCCGGCGGTCGCGGCCGCGTGACGGACCAATTTCTTCCAGCCGGCTTTTTTGAGCATCCCGATCGCGCGGTCAAACGCCGCCGCCTGCATGTCAGTATAGGTCGGATAATTGATGTCCTTCGCGGATGCAAAATGCGTATACACGCCGGTCAAAAATTTTCCCGACGATGATTTCTTGAGAGCGTCGATAACTTCGGGCAGATCTTCAACATAAAAACCCTGCCGATGCATGCCGGTGTCAATTTTCAGATGAAATTCGGGGGCGTTCTTTTCAGCGCAAAGCGCGCGGAGCGCATCCATACCGGAGATAGTAAGCGTGACCTTATGTTCCTGCGCCAAAGGGTAAAGTTTCGGCAGCGTAAAACCAAGCACAAGAATCGGAGCCGTGATGCCACGCTCGCGCATCGCAACCGCTTCAATGATGCTGTCCACGCAAAAGCCGTCAACGCCGGCTTGGAAGAGCAGCGGCGGCATGACAAAAATGCCGTGCCCATAGGCATTGGATTTCACGACCGCGAAAAGCTTCACTTTCGCCGACAACAATTTCCGCATCGCGGCGGCGTTATGCAGCACCGCGCTGCGGCTTATTTCAACCCATGTACGGACATCGTGCGCGAGAGATTTCATTGTATCTCTATATTATCGTATTAGTTGCAAAAAATCAAAAAACGGCGGACACTGAAAGTAGTTGAATCCTCATTAGAGAAAGGAGGTGAAGCCGTGAACATCAAGAGTTTCATGGGCGCGAAGTCGCTCCGAATGCTCATCTACCCCATTCTTGGCGTGATGTTGCTCTCTGCCGTGTCACTACGACTCAAGATCTATGACGCATCGTTGTGGGCAACGGTGTGCCGCTGGTATAAGACCGAGCCGTGGAGCAAGATCATCAAGGAATACGTCTTAGAAGCCGCGGTATACGAAGAGATCGTATTCCGTGGTCCGGCGTATGGGTTCCTCGTCGCGTCACTGTTCGCGGCGTGGCTCACGAAGCGCGTGACCGGACGTACACTGCTCACCGCCCGACGCATTGATGGCGTGGCGATTCACGACATCATCGCAGGGATACTTGCTGTCGCGGGCACCTACGTCTGGGCGGCAAAAGACCACCCCTACCCGCTTCCGACGTTCGCAATGGGACTCATCTTCGCGTCAATCATGATCAAAACGCGAAACATCTTGTGGAGCATAGGAGCCCACGCGTTCATCAACCTCTGTGTCATCGCGAGCGCGAAACTCGGTGGAACGATGCTCTACTAAAGAGGACCCCTAAGCCATGCTTATCGGTCCTCTTTGCCTATTTCGGCAAAGCCTGTATACGGCTGTAGCGCCTCCGGAATCTTGACTGAGCCGTCGGATTGCTGATACTGCTCCATAATCGCGATTATCGTACGGCCGATGGCAAACCCCGTGGCATTCAGCATGTGGACAAACTCATTGCCCTTCTCGGCCTTATATTTGATATTCACGCCACGCGACTGAAAATCCGTCGTGTTGGAGCACGAATGTGTTTCGCGGAATTTCCCCTCTCCCGGAATCCACGCCTCAATGTCGTAATGCCGCGCGTCGGTGAAACCCATGTCCCCCGTGCAAATCTGCACGACGCGATAATGCAAACCCAGCGCCTGCATGAGTTCTTCCTGCATAGAGAGCAAAAACTCATGCTCCTCGTTTGAGTGGTCCGGGTGAGCGTACGAAAACATTTCAACTTTATCAAATTGGTGCACGCGCAAAATACCTTTCGTATCTTTGCCGTATGAACCCGCCTCGCGCCGGAAGCACGTGGAAAAACCGACGTAGCGGAGCGGCAGCGTTGTTGCGTCAAGCACTTCGCCCATATGCATGGGGCCGATGGTATGCTCCGCGCTTCCTACAAGGTACAAATCGTCCTTCGGCAAATAATACCGCTCCTCCTCCTGCCCGCCCGTGAGGCGCCCCATCCCCCTAAACACTTCCGGCTTAATCATCACCGGCGGCACCACCGGACAGAATCCTTTAGCGAAAAGTTTTTGCATCGCGAACTGCACCAGCGCGAATTCCAAAAGCGCCGCTTTGCCGAACAAGTACCCGAACCGGCTCCCCGACACCTTCGCCGCGCGCGCGGTGTCAATGATGCCGAGCGTTTCCGCGAGCGTCAGATAATCCTTCGGTTGAAAATCAAACTCCGGTTTTTTTCCGACCAAACGCAGCTCCTTATTTTCTGATTCGTCCTTCCCGACCGGCCAGGACGGATCAGGGATATTCGGAAGCCGAGAAAGCAAGTCATCGCGCTTTAATTCCAGCGCGGGCAATTCTTTTTCCGCCTCTTTCAGCTCCGCCTTTATAACTTTCGCCTCGTCAATTTTTTTCTCTTTACTCAACGCATTCAGACGCGCGCGGAGATCCTCTGTGGCTTTTGTCCGCTCCCTCCAAGCCGCATCCACGGCCAAAAGCTCGTCCACCGCGGAAGCGGGAACACGCTTGGTTGCAAGACGAGCCTTTATCTCGTCCGGTGATTTTCGGATAACCGCGATATCAAGCATGAATGATTAAGACTACGGAAGTTTACGCAAAATTCGCGCTACAACATCACGCGTCTCTGCCTCGGTGGCGCAGAACGCCGGATTGCTTGAAGTGATATCCACGAGCCAGACGCCCTTCTTGACGCTAAAATTATATCCGGATTGCACATCGGAAAACGGGTCCGGAACCGTATACGCCTTTTCACCAAGTCCGACGACGTCAATCGTTTTGAATCCGATCGTCCCAAAATTCGCCCGCCCTTCGGCAAAAATAGCATCCGCCGATTCCGCGCCTTTTCCGTCCGCTCGACTGACGTTAACCAAGAATTCCCCATCCTCCTCCCCGCCCTCCGCTTTCATTTTGCAGGTTTGGGGAAACGCGTTGATATCCCACGGATCACTGCTGTTCCACTGCGTTTGCTTCACGCCCGGGCACGCCGCGCGCACGTCGTTCCAAAAATACGTACAATCCACAAACCCCTCGTCGGTGTACAAGCTCGTCGCGGGAAATGGCGCGCCTGCCTCTTCTTCAGGCACGCCCTCATCAACAAAAGACGCGGCATCTTCATCCGATACCATATCGTCCAACACCGCTCCGTTTCCGCCGAGCAACACAACTGCTCCCCCGACAACAACCGCGATCACAACCAAATAAATAAGAATCTTCATATGCATTACGCACTACGCCGTTATTGCTGCGGCACAGCCGAATAATACTTCCCAATCTTTCCGACAAGCAACTTCGCGTACGCGTAACGGGTCACGACGGTTCCGACAACCGCGACCAGCGGCGCCATTCCGACAATGCTCGCGAATCCCATGCTCGTCAGCAGCGAAAGCGCAGCGCCGATAAGGTACGGATAGAACAGCAGTTTGAACAGCGTATTAAATTTATTGCCGAGATACTTTTTGTTAATCGCGAGCACCTGCGGATACCACTGCGAAAGCACGTAACCCATAATCGCTCCGATAATGGCGCCGTTCACCGCCGCATTCACCACTCCACCAACAATGGAAAGACTGTAACCGAGCAATGCCGAGAATGCGATATTGCTGATAATACTTTCCGCCACGGTTGCTCCCGCGTTATACACCGCGCTCCAAATCATCGTGTCCTTCGTTTTTTGATCAAATGTCATAATACTTTTATTTATGTAATAAACTGCTGTGATTAATGTTCGGCTCGAAACCCGCGATTTCGACGATCTCGGGCACATAACCGAGCTGCTCAATATTCTTTTCCAAATCTTCGCGCAATAATGCCTGGTCATACCCAAGCGCAATCACGTCCGGTTGATATTTCTTCACTACCTCCCAGCTAGAAAGTTCGCGATCGCCGATGACGACCTCATCGACACTATCTTCCGCTTCAAGATGCGCGAGGCGTTCACCGACGTCAACCTTCGGCAAATGCCCTTTCAGGTGTTCCACAATATGATCCTGCGCCACAACGGCAATGAGATATTCGCCGAACGCTCTTGCTTCTTTCAAAAGCGCCTTATGCCCCTCGTGGATACCGTCGAATACGCCGAATACCATGACCTTTTTCATACTGGTGTTATAGGTCCTATGGGACTTATAGGACAAATGGGACTTATAATTTTTTCGGTCGCAATGTCGGAAAGAATACGCATTCCCTCGCCGGCTTATCTACGAGTATAGCAAACAATCGTTCGGAAACGCCAAACCCGGCCGCGGGCGGCATGCCGTATTCCAACGCCTCAAGAAAGTCTTCGTCTAAACGCTGCGCCTCCTTATCGCCCGCTTCGCGTAAGCGCGATTGCTCAAGAAACCGCTCGCGCTGATCCGCGGGATCGTTATTCTCCGAAAATCCTTTCCCAAGCTCGGTGCCACACGCGACAACCTGGAACCTGGCGACTCGCCCCGAAAGCGTTGCTGATCGTTTTGCCAGCGGCTCAATATCCGCCGGAGGGTTCACAAGAAAACACGGCGCAATAAGCGTTGACCGGACGACTTTTTTAAACAACAAATCGATCAGACGGCCACGCCCGAGTTTGGGATCGGGTTTGAAACCGCGCTTCACCGACTCAGCAAAAAGCTCATCGCGCGTCGCGGATTCGAGCGATAGCCCCACGAGTTTTTTAAACACGTCATAGTATTCAATTTTCGGCCAGCGCTTGCTCCAGTCGATGACTTGTCCCTGCCAGGACCGCTTCAATTTCCCGAACACGGATTTGATAACGGACTTATACAATTTTTCAACCAGTGACATCAGCGCGCCGTACTCCGCATACGCCCAGTAAAACTCCAACTGGGTATAATCCTGCAAATGTTCGTGGTCAATGCCTTCGTTCCGGAAAATACGTCCGAGCTCAAACACTTTTTCATATCCGCCGACCAACAGTTTCTTCTGCGGAAGCTCCAGCGAAATGCGGAGATATAAATCAATGTCCAGGGCATGATGATGCGTCACGAACGGTTCGGCGTCTGCTCCTCCCGGGGTAGACTCCAAGGCGGGAGTTTCCACTTCCAAGAACCCGTCGTTAATAAGCCCGGCGCGAAACGCGTTCCAAAACCGGCTCTTCATACGAAACATTTCGCGGAGCTCAGGATGAAGCATCAGGTCCAGGTATCGTTGCCGGAGCCGCGTCTCAACCTCTTCCAGACCGAAATGTTCGGACGGAATCGGACGGATAGTTTTTGTCGCAAGCATAACCTTTTTCGCGGCAATGCTTTTTTCTCCGCGCTGGGTGACAAACAACGTTCCGGTAATGCTCAAAAAATCACCGATATCAAGATTATCGCGCAACAAATCAAACGCCGGCAGTTCATCTTTTTTGAGCACCGCCTGCAACGCGCCGCTCTCGTCCTTAAGGTCAAGAAACACCACGCCGCCGTGACCGCGCATGCCCACGACGCGCCCCACGACGGAAATACGCTTTTTTGATTTTGTGAGCGCTGTGAAATGTTCCAACGCGACACCGATGGCATGCGTACGCGGCACAGATTCCGGATAACACAACACACCGGCAGATGTGAGTGCCGCAAGCTTCTTCTTCCGTTCAGCGATAAGGTCTTCTAACATGGAGTAATCGCGAATAATGCGAATGGGAGTCCGAAGTTATTCGCGTTATTTTTATTTGCAATTCGCGATATTTGCGAACACTATACTAATCTATTTTCGCAATCTTATACATCACCTCCCCTTTCGGCGTCTTTACCTTCACGCTTTCTCCGGGTTCACGTCCCAAAAACGCTTTTCCAAGCGGCGATTCATTTGAAATCTTTCCAGATTCAGGATCTGTTTCGTTTGATCCGACAATGGTAAATTTCATTTTCTCTCCATCTTTTGTCACTTCAATCGTAGAACCGACCTCAACTTTTGTGCGGCTGGTTGTTTTGGAAATAACACTCGCATTTTTGATGATGTCTTCAACCTCAAAGATGCGCGATTCCACTTGCGCCTGCTCTTCGCGCGCCTCAAAATATTCGGAGTTTTCCGAAAGATCGCCGAGTTCCTTCGCGCGCTTCAAGCGATCGGCAACCTCAATGCGCTTTGTTGTTTTTAGCTCATTCAACTCCGCTTTTAATTCCTCGAGGCGTTCCGGTGACAAATACTGTTGGTCCATAATTATGATGAAGGTGAATCCTTTTTATTCGTTGGTAATTGATACGTATCCCGAAACAACATCCACCGCACCCGCACCGCGTCAATCAGCGACTCAATGTAACGATGATAATCAAAGCGTCGTGGATTATCATTCGACCAGAAAATGGGAAACTCGTGCGTGCGATACCCCAGCTGGGCTCCCAAGGCAATCACTTCACCTACCCAGCCGGCAGAGTCAACACGCGTCAGCGGAAATACCCGTTCCGCCGCGCTTTCCGAAAAACAATACCATCCACTTTCCGTGTCCCACACACGAGGGGTCAAAATCGCCTGCATGAGGAAGTTATGTAGTAGTCTAAACAAACTATCACGGACGCGCAAGAGCGGCCGCACGCGACCACGAGCCACCACGCGCGAACCGACAGCAATGTCAAACCCGCGCTGAAGATACGGGAATGCTTTATGAAACTCCACCACCGAGGACGAATTTGTGGGATAAAGCACAACACGCCACTTTCCCGAGGCGGCGCGCATACCCTCGCGCACCGCGGCGCCTAACCCTTTGCGCGTACCCGAGGTAAGCAGACGGATGTTCCCGAGGAGCATCCTGAACCGACGCGCGATTTCCGCGGTTGCGTCGGTTGAGGCATCGTCTGCAACGATAATTTCAAACTGCATATTCGCCTGCGTGAGGTGATGGTCAATATCAATGAGCGCCAACGGTAGCGTCCGGGCGTTATTGAGTGTAGGAATAATGACCGAAATGAACGGCTTTGACATACTTTCAGTATATCACTACAATAAAGGGCGTCATATGGTAACGCTAAAATCAAAGGAGGAGGTCGCCATCATGGCGGTTGGCGGCAAAATGTTGGCGGAAGTTATCCGCAACGTTGCCGCGGAGGCGCGTGAAGGCGTGAGTCTAAAAACATTGGACGCGCTCGCGGAAAAACTCATCCGGCGTGCGGGCGCCTTGCCCGCATTTTTGGGCTACCGACCACACGGTGCCGGCAAGCCATATCCCGCGACCATCTGCGCCTCGGTAAACGACATTATCGTCCACGGCATTCCCACGCAATACAAATTGCGCTCCGGCGATGTACTAAAGCTTGATTTCGGACTCCGGCATGAAGGCTTTTGCCTTGACGCGGCCGTCACCGTAGCAATAGGGACAATCACAACCGAAGCATCGCGACTCATTGAAGCGACAAAAAAGGCGTTACTGCTTGGCATCAAAGCCGCCCAGCCGGGAAAACATTTGGGCGACATCGGTGCCGCAATTGCCACCTACGTACATGGAAAAAAATTCGGCATCGCCGAAGGACTGACGGGCCACGGCATCGGCCACGAGCTCCACGAAGACCCGAGCGTGTATAATTTCGGAAAATCCGGCACCGGTTTGGAACTGGTGCCGGGACTTGTCATCGCTATTGAACCGATGACAACCGCAGGAAGCGGAAAACTCGTGCAGTTGCCCGACGACAGCTATGCCACCGCGGACAGTTCAATATCCGCGCACTTTGAACACACCATCGCGATTACGGAGAAAGGACCGATAATTCTTACATAGTAAATCCCAAGCACGAAGCACTAAATCCTAAACAAATTCAAATAACCAAAATCCCAAAGAACATGCAGTTCTGCATTTTGAGCATTTGAGTTTTGATACTGTTTAGAATTTAGATATTGGGATTTAGGATTTATTTTGCCATTCCAAGCTTCTCTAAGATTGTGGCAAAAACCAAGTACGGCATCGGCTCCCCGTCAATCTCAACAATCTCATAGCCGCGTTCGCGGAGTTTCGCCAAAATCGGCGCGGTGCGCTGTTCGAATTCTTGCAAACGAACTTTGATAATCTCCGGCGTGTCCAACGTGCGCTTGCGGAACGATCCTCCGCACAACGGACAAATTTTCGGTTGCGCGTCCGGAAGATACATCACCGGCGTTCCACATACCGAACAAAGCATACGATTGCTGTTGCGATACACCGTCGTTTCCGGCTTAATCTTTAAATAAATGACGTGGACATTACCGCGGCCATAGAGATCCTCTAAAAGATCAACAAGCCCGCGCTTGCCACCCTCGGCAGTGAACGCTTCAAGTTCGGTACGCGGCGAACCGCTAAAGACAATCCCCAGGCCGGAGGAATGGATACGCTTTGTTTGCGCGGCGACAATGGAATACGCCCACATCGGGTCGCATAACCGACCGGAATCAAAATTATCGCGCTGTTCCTGAATCACCAAGTCGTTGGCATTCGCCGGATCATGCACGGTCATCTCCATAAACTTTCCCGTATCAAAATGAATAAGGCCGAGCTTCGCGGCCAAAAGATTTGCCTGCGTCCCCTTCCCCGCTCCCGGCGAACCGTAGACGATAAGTGCCCTTTTCATACCGTTATTATAAAAGCAAGAAAGCAAGAAAGCAAGAAATAGAAACGCCGGTCGCCTCCAGGCGACCGGCGCTAGCGCGATACACGCTCCCGAAGGAACGTAGGGTCAGCGGTAGCGGTGATGCAGTCCATCACCTGCGCCGCTCCCTCCGTGGTTTTCAGGAATTCCAGCACGGGCGTTTTTGTTTCCGGCAAGTTCCCGCGAATGAATTGCCAAACCCACGGATGACGACCCGCGAGTATCCAATTCAGCCGAATCGCGTCAATGCATTCGCGGATCCGCCGAAACTGTTCCGCGAACTGCAGCGACGAAATGCGGCTGTGCGTGAGCCACTGCGCAACCGTGTTCTTGTCCAATCCGTCCCCGATAATGAGGGCGAATTCCGTGGCGCGAAGCGACGTCTTGCCGTCCAGCGTCAAATCGCGGCACAGCCCGCGAACGAGCTCGCCCCATGCTGACCAGACAACACGCCGGCTTGGCACATAAAACGCGAATCCCCCATTCCCGAGTTTGGTCATCGCTCCCAAGCCAAGCACGCCGATATCGGTGATGTCTCGGTATGGGATGGCGCGTCCGCCGAACGATGCCGTTGCGTTGTCCTCTGGCGACACTGCGTTCGCCGCGCGTCGGAACGCGCGCCAAAGCATCCGCGCCGAACGCTTATCCATAAGCTCCCGAAAAACCGGCTCATTACGCGTTGAAACATCAACGAGCAAGAGTTCATCGGGAGGCGTAGCGAGAAGCGCCGCGTCAGATGCGTCAAGCACCGCGACCGCGTAGACGCTCAAGTCAAAAATCCTAGCCATTGCGTTACTCCCGATAGAAAAAGTAGTTCCTGAGTTTATCGAAGGACTACATTAGAATACTTTTTTTAGCATAACAAAATAAAAAATAAAATGAAAACACCGATCGCCCTAAGGCGATCGGTGTTGAACTTTTGAGATACGCTTACGCGAGAATCCGCAGAACACGCTCGGCGCCGCGTGCGGTGCGCAGCAATTCCATCGGACGCCGCCTACCGAAGTGCCGCGAACGGTCATTGAAAAAGAAGTAGCACATGCCACCCTCCTTGGTGCGGGAAGCCGCATCCAGGCACTCACGCAAGCGCTGCAGCAGAACCTGTGTCTGTCGGTCGGGAATCTGACACCCCGTGCGCCAGCGATCCACCTCCAGCCCGAACGTCACGATGCAGGTGCGATTGCTCGGCCGGAGCAGATACGCAAGTCCGTTGGGGCTAAGCAACAGCCGCCTTGAGGGTGAGAGGTCTCGCATGAGCTGCCGGACGAACGCGCTCCAGAGCGCGGCCTGCCGACGGAAAGTCTCCCGCTCCACCGTTTTCCGTGCCCATGTCGTCATTGCGCGTCTCCCTTTCTACAACGAGAATTCCTCATACCTACACTGCCCACACTATAGCAATACCGCAGGCAAAAATCAATGAGATAAGAGGCGCAAACAAATACATAACCCTTCGACAAGCTCAGGGAATAAAACGCAAAGGTTGAAAGATATAAATATAAAACTAAAGACAAAGAAGAACGGCTCGCTTTCGAAATGAAATGAGTGCTAGAAGCCACGACAAAGCTGTACCCACAGGGGTACTGCGAGGAGGGGCGACAACGCAATCGCTCATTTCGAAAGCGAGCCCCAAACTACTCCATCCCTTCGTACTCACGCATCGTAAGCTGCGCCTCCAACTGCTGCATCGTCTCCAGCGCCACAGAAACAACGATTAAGAGTGCCGTGCCTCCGATGGTCAAGGTCGCGATGCCAGTGATGCTTTGCGTGATAATCGGCAAAACCGCAATCAATCCCAAAAACATTGCGCCAAACAACGTCACGCGGTTCACGAGCTTGCTCAAGAAATCGCCGGATGGCTCCCCCGGCCGGATGCCCGGAATAAATCCCCCGCTCCGCTGCAAATTTTTCGCGATTTCTTTCGGATCAAACGTGACCGCGGTGTAAAAGTACGTAAACACGACGACCAACACAAAATAGGAAATGCCGTAAATGAGCTGGTTATTCAGCAATCCGGCCACAAGGTCGTTCAAACGCACCGAAAGATCGGTTGAGACCACGGAAACGATCTGCGCCAAAAATTGCGGAAAAAGCAAAATGGAGATCGCGAAGATAATCGGAATAACACCCGCCTGATTGACGCGCAACGGCAAATAACTCATAGATCCGCCGTACACCTTATTGCCGCGAACCCGCTTGGAATATGCTACGGGAACTTTACGCTCTCCCTGATTCACAAACACAACACCGGCGATGACAATAATACTCATCACGACAAATGCGATATAAGTCGGAAGCATCGCGACGTCATAAGACAACACCGCTGTCCGGACAGCTTGCGGCAGGGCGCTGACAATACCCGCGAAAATGATAAGCGAAGTACCGTTGCCTATTTTTTTCTCCGTAATCAACTCGCCGATCCAGACAAGAATCATCGTGCCCGTCATGATGATGATGACGTTGCGCATGATTTCAAAAACATCCAACGCCGGAAGTACGCCCTGACTGCGCAGCAAATTCAGAAACCCATACGCCTGGAGTCCGGCAAGCGGCACCGTAATGTAACGGGAAATACGGTTGAACTTCGCCCGACCCTGTGCCCCTTCTTCGTAATAGATCACTTTCAAGTTCGGGAAAATCATGGTCAAAAGCTGCATGATGATAGTCGCCGTGATATACGGGCCAACGCCAAGCATCATGATAGAAAGATTGGAAAGCGTGCCACCGGAGAATACGTTCAAAAAGCCCAACAACTGATTGGAACCCAAAAACTCCCGGAGACGCACCGCGTCAATGCCCGGAATCGGAATGGCGGCAAAAATACGAAACACCACGAGCAAAAACGCGATGCTTAAAATCTTGTTTCGGATATCGGGAATTTTTAACGCCGCTGCGAGTTTTGCAAACATAGTATGATTTGAAACTATCCGCGTTTTTCCGCGTTACTATCCGCGTCCGTCCGCTTCTATGCAACCACTTTACCACCCGCCGCTTCAATCTTTTTCTTCGCGCTCAAAGATACCGGAAGTTTTTCAACCGTCAACGCTTTTGCAAGAGTCCCCTCGCCCAAAATTTTGACCGGCGCTCCGGCGTCACGAATAAGTCCCGCCGCAACCAACGTGTCACGCGTGACCACAGCGCCCGCAACAGCATCAAGATCCTTGACATTCACCACCTGCATCGCCAATTTGTGCGGCTTATGATTATAACCGCGCAGCTTCGGCAAACGCATAATCAAATCACGTTCAGCCGGACGCATTCGGTGACCGGAACGGGATTTCTGACCCTTTTGTCCGCGACCGGATGTGTTTCCCCGCTTGCCGCCACGTCCGATGGTCGGTTTTGCGCGCTTTTGCGCAGTTTTTCTTTTTAGTTCATGCAATAACATGTGAGTGCTATTTTATTTTACTCTTTCTCAATTGCTTTAACGCTTCCATGGTCGCCAAGGCATTCGTCAGCTTGTTCGGCGTGCGTCCTAATGTTTTTGCCACAACGTCGCGAATCCCAGCGAGCGAGAGCACGGTACGCGCGGCACCTCCGGCCCGCAATCCATGACCTTCAATAGCCGGCTTCAAACGGATGCGCGCCGCGGAAAACTTCGCTTCTACTTCGTGCGGAATAGTACGCCCTTTAAGCGGAATAAGAAAAACGTTTTTACGCGCCGCTGTTTTCGCTTTATCAATCGCACCGGCGACGTCCAGTCCTTTCGCAATACCGACACCGACTCTTCCCTTAGCGTCACCGACAACCATCGTAACACGGAACCGCATACGCTTACCACCGGCAACCACGCGCGTAACGCGACGAATATCAAGCGTTTTTTCTTGAAATTCATCCATCTTTTTATCCGGAAAAGGCATCCGGCGACGTTGTCCACCGAAACGATGCCCACCTCCTTGCGCTCCAAAACCACGGTCCCCCTGCGGACGCGCCGATGGAGCTCCGGATCCCGGAAACACCGGAGCTGAAACTTTTGCCGCCGGGGCTTTTGCCACGGACGCGCTTGCGGTATTCGGTTGTGCTGGTTTTTGTTCGTCCATAACTTTAAACTTGAAGCTTTAAATCTTTAAACCGGCAGTTAGAGCGCCAGCCCTCCTTCACGCGCGCCCTCAGCAACCGCCTTCACGCGCCCATGATATTTATATTGGCCTTTGTTGAAAATCGCGGAAGCGATGCCGGCTTTCTTCGCCGCCGCGGCAATAATGCCGCCCAACTCCTTCGCGGCCGCTAATTTTTGCAGTTTTGCTTTCCCTTTATGCAACGCGCGCGTAGATGCCGAAGCAATCGTAAGGCCTTTTTCATCGTTAATCAACTGCACGGAAGTATAATGATTGCTCCGAAAAACCGAAAGCCGCGGCGTTGAAGCGGATCCGAAAATCTTCGCCCGGTTTCGCGCTTTGCGCAATTGCTTATTCAGATTTTTTCGTTTGGTCAATCGCATATAGGTTTATTTCGCCGCCGTAGCTCCCGCGCCCGCTACTTTCTTGCCCGATTTACGCCGGACAACTTCACCCTGATAATGAATACCTTTACCCTGATACGGCTCCGGCTTCTTGATCTTCCGTATCTTCGCGGCCGCTTCTCCCACAAATTCGCGGTTCACCCCGGACACCTTGATGACTCCCTTTTCAACCACAACCGTGACTCCTTCCGGAGGCGTAAATTTTACCGGATGCGTAAAGCCGACATTCAGCACCAATGTTTTCCCTTCCATAGCGGCTTTAAAACCAATACCTTCAATTTCCAATGCTTTTGAAAATCCCTGACTCACACCCTGGACGGCGTTCGCGGCAAGCGCCCGCATGGTTCCCCAGTTCGCCCTCGCCTGTACTTTATCACTCGCGGCCGTAAAAACCAAATTACCGTCTTTTTGTTCAACGGAAATATAATCCAAAATTGGGAGCGTCACCGCGCCGAGCTTGCCTTGCACGGAAAGTGTTTTTCCATCCACGGTTACCGTGACGCCTTCAATAATTTTTACCGGTTGTTTTCCAATTTTAGACATATCTTTCTGCTGTTTAAATCTTTAAATATTGAAATAGTTTTTGAAATTACCAAATTTCAAAAAGCAGTATCCCTCCAACCTTCGCTTTCCGAGCTTCAGTGGCAGTCAAGATACCTTTCGGAGTAGAGAGCGCAAGCAAACCAAATCCTTGATGCGCGGCGGGGAGCTTTTTATAACTCACCGAGACTCTGCGCGATGGCTTTGCGTACAATTTCACTCCGTGGATAACTCCGCCGTCAGCGTCATAACGAAGCTTCGCCTCAATGATACGCTTCGGCATTCTCCCCTTCTTTTCCGCGGACTCAAGATATTTATGCTTCGCCAAAAGCTCCGCGACAGCAAAATCCATGCGCGAAAACGGCGCCTTGACACTTGCTAAGCGCGCTTGCTGTCCATTTTTAATTCTTGTAAGAAGGTCTGCTAACATAATGGGTATATTTAAACGTTTAAATATTTAAATATTTTTGTTACCAACTCGCTTTTTTCACTCCGGGAATTTGTCCTTTCCCTGCCATTTCTCGGAAACAAATGCGGCAAAGACCGAACGCTCTCATATAACCGCGTTTGCGCCCGCAGCGGAAACAACGGCGCACCTTTCGACTGGAAAATTTCGGTTTTTTATTCGCTCGCGCGATAACAGAAGTCTTTGCCATTTGCTTTTTGTTTTTATGCTTTCTTGCTTTCTTGCTTTTTGAACGGAACGCCGATTTCACGATAAATCTCGAGCGCTGATTCACGCACACGCCGCCGTGGAACAACGGTGACCTCCATGCCGAAATTTACCTTCACAGTTTCCATATTGACTTCTGGAAATACTATATGCTCTTTGATGCCGATGGTCAAATTGCCATGCTCATCAACGGCGGTATTGCTGATCCCACGGAAATCACGCACGCGAGGAAGAACGGTGTAAAGCACTTTCGCGAGGAAATCACGCATCCTCCGGCGCCGCAACGTGGCCTTAAGACCAATCGTCGTTCCCTCACGAATTTTAAAACCCGCGATAGATTTCTTTGCGGGGGCAAACATCGGTTTTTGTCCCGTGATAGCCGAAAATTCCGCGACAACTTCCGGCAACACCTTATCCGCAAAATTCGCGGACTGCGAGAGCCGTCCGATTCCGGAATTCACGACAACTTTTTCAATTTTTGAGAAAGGATCGTTCTTCATATATATTAGATTACCCCTCCGCACTTTTTGCAAATACGCACTTTTTTATCGCCCTCAAACCGTGCACCGGGGCGCGTCACCTTGTCACAATTCGGACAAACGATCGCAACATTGGAAATTTGGATCGGCCGCGGAACGGAAACAACCTCTCCCTTCTCGCCCTGCTTTTTGGCGCGTTGATGACGTTTCTGCGTGACGCCCTCAACCAACACAGTATGCGATTGCGTGTTTATGTGCAAAAGCTTTCCGGTCTTTCCCCGGTCTTTACCCACCATCACTTTTACATTGTCATTTTTCTTGAGCTTCATATTGAAATTACAAAATTTCTTCCGCCAAAGGAATAATGCCGTCATATCCGCGCTCTTTGACCTCGCGGGCGATAGGACCGAAAAGACGCGTACCGCGCGGCTGCTTCTTTTCATCAATCAATACCACCGCGTTATCATCAAAACGGATATACGAACCGTCCGGTCTGCGCAACGGATTGCGTTGACGCACGATTACCGCCTTCACAATGTCTTTTTTCTTCACGGCTTTGCGCGGATCGGCAACCTGCACGGAAGCGATAATGATATCGCCCACTGTTGCATAGCGCTTTCGGCTGCCGCCGAGCACGCGGAAACACCGGACGGTACGCGCGCCGGAGTTATCCGCGACATTTAAAATAGAACGTTCTTGAATCATGATTGTTTGCCGGTAACCTTCCACCGTTTATCACGCGACATCGGCCGAGTCTCCTCAATAACCACCTTATCACCGGTATGATACGCGCGTTCTTCATCGTGCGCCTTTAAACGGCGCGATACGCGGTATTGTTTCAGATATTTCGAGTTCATTTTCATCTCCGACACTTCAACCACGACGGTTTTCTGCATCTTGTCGGAAACGACCACTCCTTTTAATTGACGGTGTTTGATTTCCATACGTATATGTTACGCGGTTACGGAAAGTTTTAAAAATGTTTCAACTCGGGCAATATTCTTTTTTATCTCGCGCACCTCGCGCACATTTTTCACCTTTCCGTTCTCCAAATCATTTTTAAGCGTCCAAAGACGATCGCGAAATTCAACGAGCAATTTCTCAAGTTCCGGCTTCGGTTTACGCTTCATTTCCTGAATTGCGGTGCGTTTCATAGTATATAGTGAGCGGGAAAATTATGCAAATGATTATTTATAGTGAGCTGGTCGAACTATTTGATGACAATCCGTGTTTTTACCGCCAATTTAAATCCGGCAAGTCGCAGCGCCTCGCGCGCAACAGACTCCGGAACGCCGTCCATTTCAAATAACATTCTGCCCGGACGCACCGGAAACACATAGTGGTCAACCGAACCCTTACCGCCACCCATGGTAACTTCCGGCGGACGCGCGGTCACCGGCTTATCGGGGAAAATGCGGATCCAAATACGGCCTTCGCGCTTAATGAAGTTCGTCATCGTGCGGCGCGCGGCTTCAATTTGGCGTGAGTCAATCCAGCTGGACTCCAGCGCTTTTAAGCCATAACTTCCGAATGCAAGCGTCAGTCCGCGCGTTTCAACATTGCGCCCGCGTGAGCGTCCTTTGTTCCACTTGCGATGTTTTACTTTTTTCGGCATTAACATATGTGTGTAGCAAACTTATCGCGCCGTCGGCATCTTCTTTGAATCAACTTTCTCAAACACTTCGCCTTTATAAATCCAAACCTTGATACCCACAGTTCCGTAGCTCGCGAACGCGGTCCCCTCGCCGTAATCAATCCAAGCGCGCAACGTCTGAAGCGGAATCTTGCCGGTGCCAAGCCACTCACGGCGGGAAATTTCCGCGCCGTCCAAACGGCCCGAAAGTTTGATTTTCGCTCCTTTTACGTCGCGGTTCTGCATAACGCTCGCCAAATGCTTTTTGAGCGTACGCCGGAACGGCAACCGCTTTTCAAGATCCCACGCGATGTTTTGCGCGACGTTCACCGCCGAAATCTCCGTACGCTTCAGCTCCTCCACGTTCAAGCTGATGGAAACTTTGCGTTTCTCCTCGCCCTTCTTGCGCGCGCGCCACAGCTTTTGTAGCGTTGCCTCAATAGCGGCGCTCAATAACTCAATACCCTTTCCGCCGCGACCGATAATAAGACCGGGACGCGCGGCTTTGATAAAAATTTTATAGCTGTTCGCGGTACGTTCAATTTCAACTTTGGAAACGCCGGCCGTGCCAATTTTTTCATCAATAATATGGCGAATGGTTTCGTCTTCCTGCAAAAAATCGCGAAACAAGCGCTGTTTCGGAAACCAGCGCGCGTTCCAGTCCTCCACAATCCCGAGCCGCAATGAAGTTGGTCTGACTTTTTGTCCCATATCTTTTGATTATCTGCGTTCATCCGCGTTGTTATCCGCGTCTTTCCGCTTCTATTCTCTTATACCGACTTTCTGTTAAAAATCCTCTTTAAAAATCCGGTCTTTTCTTTGCCTGATGTGCTCGATGTTCCCGCAGTTGTCTTCGGTGTTTTCGGCGCCTTATGCTCACGCGCTTCTTTTTTCGGTTTTTCGGGCTTCGCCATCACGAAGCGCGCGACACGTGTACGCGCGGATTCCGCGAGCGTCAACACCACATGGCTCATTTTTTTCTGCAGCGGCGTTGCCCGTCCCATGGCGCGCGGAAGCGAACGCTTCAGCATCGGTCCCTGATCAACAGTAATACTAAACACAATAAGGCGATCCATGTCCATGTTCTTTACTTTCGCATTCGCGCTTGCCGAACGCAGAAGCTTCAGGAGCGGATGCGCGGCGCGGCGCGCATGGTACAACAACTGCGCCTCGGCTTCGTTCACGGGAAGTCCGCGGATAACATCGGCAACAAGACGCACCTTACGGGGTGCCATATGCAGATATTGAAGTTTTGCGGTTGCCTGTGTCATAAACGTTGTATCCTATTCGCGTTATTTTTAGAGCCTTATTCGCGATATTCGTGATTACTATACTATTTCTTCGGTACGGCGCTATTTGCGGCTTCGTTTGTTTTTTGCGCCGCGGCTTTTGCCGCTTCCGCCTGCGCGTTTGCCGCTTCAAGCTCGCGCTGCATCTTACCGCCATGTTTCGTGAATTTCCGAGTTTGAGAAAACTCACCCAACCGATGCCCCACCATTTCTTCCTTAATCGTCACGTTGTTGAATATTTTTCCGTTGTGAATGCCGATAACAAAGCCTACCATCTCCGGAGAAATTTCCGATGCACGCGCCCATGTTTTTATCGGCGTCAAATCACCAAGCTTCAACTTGGAAATCTTTTTCAAAAGATGTGGGGCAACGTACGGCCCTTTTTTGCTTGAACGTGACATACAATAATCTTTAAATCTTTAAATTTTAAGCATTCCGATTTAGCGCACCTTTGGCCTCCGCTGGGTAATAAACTGCGTGGACCACTTTTTATGCTTACGGGTTTTTCTGCCGCCGGTGACTTTGCCCCAGCGTGTCTTCGGACGCTTGGTTCCTCTCGGCTGCTTACCTTCACCACCACCATACGGATGGTCCACCGGGTTCATTGCGGATCCTCGCACAGTCGGGCGAATACCCAGCCAACGCGAACGTCCCGCTTTTCCGATATTAACCAAATTCCACTCCGCGTTGGAAAGCTGACCGACGGAAGCATAGCCGTTCCACGGCACACGACGCGTTTCTTTTGATGAAAGACGCAAATCCGTATAGCCATCGCTTTGCCCCATGACTTCCGCGTATGTTCCCGCCGAACGCGCAATTTTCCCTCCGTTCCCCGGGCGCATCTCCACATTATACACAAACATGCCCGTAGGGAAATGCTTCAACATCAGACGGTTGCCGGTCACGAGCGGCGCAGACTCCGCGACAACAATTTCGTCCCCTACCTTCATCCCCTGCGGCGCCAAGATATAACGTCGCTCGCCGTCCCGATAAAGCGCAAGCGCGATAAACGCGGTCCGATACGGATCGTATTCAATCGTTTCAATGCGTGCCGGAATATTCAACTTATCCTGCTTAAAATCCACCATGCGATACGCCTTTTTATTACCGCCACCTTGGTGACGGACGGTAATCCGGCCCTTATGATTGCGGCCCGCGTGGGACTGCAGGTGGCGCGTCAACGGCTTAAAACGGACATCGGTCGTGACCGTGGAATAGTCAACCGTTGTCATTTGCCGCCGTGATGGACTTGTAGGATTATAGGATTTCATCTTTTTCTTCTACTCTTTTTCTTATCTCTTACTTCTTACGTCTCATTTCTCTTATTGCGGCAGTATATCCAATTTCTCGCCTTTTTTCAAGGTCACGATGACTTTCTTCGGGCGCTGTTCCAATCTGCTTCCGCGACCGGAACGTTTCGGCTTCGGCTGCTGGGTGATAGCATTGGTTTTTATGACATGCACACCATAGGTACGCTCAACGGCTTTTTTCACCTCCGATTGCGTCGCGCCTTCGGCAACTAAAAAAACATACTTTCCTTCAGCCGCGGCTGCCGTAGACTTTTCGGAAATCACTGGCCGCCGAAGAACAAACTTATTAAATTGTTTTGTTGCCCTGTTATCCATATTGCGTTATTACGGTTTCGCGGTTCTTTTCGGCAATATCTTCCGTTTTTTCACCGCCTCAACCGAAACTGCTGCTGCCGGAGCCGGTACTGCCTTCTTGTTTTTTGAAACGGCATAGTGTTCAGCCATCGTTCCTGCCGCGTCCTTATCAATCACAATCGCACGATAGCGAAGCAAGTCGTAGACATTCAGCGATGTCGGCGCGATTGTTTTCATATCCGGCACATTAGCTGAAGCGCGAAACACCATTTTATTTCCCATTGCGGGAATAAGCAACGCGTGACGGGATGACAACACGCCACCGAGTGATTTCAGCAACTCCTTCGTCTTCGGCGCTTCCGGCATATGCTCAATAAATTTCACCTCTCCCTTTCTCAACCGCTCGGACACAATCGCCGCAAATGCCGCGCGAAGCATTTTCTTGTTTATTTTTTGCGCATACGTGCGCTCGGAAACCGGTCCATGAGAAGCGCCACCACCTTTCCAAATCGGAGAACGAATAGAACCATGACGCGCGCGTCCGGTATGCTTCTGTTTCCACGGCTTTCTTCCGCCGCCACGCACTTCACCGCGTCCCTTCGCGTGCGCCCAAGGTTTCCGCGCATTCGCCATTTGCGCGACTAGCGCCTGATGCGCCAAGTCCGCGCTCCACTTGCGACCGAAAAACGCGTCCGAGAGTTCGATGTCGGAGGTCGTTGTTCCGTCCAAGTTGTATACAGGCGCTTTCATAGTGTTATTCGCATTATTTCGTTTCAATTCGCATTGTTCGCGATTACTTTGTGATTTCCAAAACGCTGCGTTTATTGTATCCCGGAACCGCTCCGCAGATTTTCATAATACGGGACGCGGCATCAATTTCAACAAGCTCCAAATTCTTTATGGTCTTGCGCACACCGCCCATGCGTCCGGCCATGCGCCGTCCCGGAATAATACGCTGCGGCGACGTGTTGCCAATAGAGCCCGGCGCGCGGAGACGATTTTTCTGACCGTGCGTTTTCGGTCCACCATGAAAACCGTGCCGCTTCACAACCCCCTGAAAACCGTGGCTTTTGGTGATGCCGGAAACACGCACCAAATCCCCCTCGGCAAAGCCGGAGAGGTCCGCTCCCTCCTCAACCTGGATAATGGACACGGGGAAAACCGCGTCATTTTTCCAAACCTGAGTCATATGCAATTTTTTTCCCTTGACCTTCATATTGTTATTCGCGATTACTCCCCATATTTTACAAAAGACATCTGTGCGCGCGAGGTGGCGCCAGATGTCCTTCATATATAGGACGTCCCCTATACCATCTTTATTTCAATATCCACTCCCGCCGGCATATTAAGCGACGAAAGCGACTCAATAATCTGGGCAGTCGGGTTTAGAATGTCAATCAACCGCTTGTGGACGCGAAGCTCAAACTGCTCTCGCGCGTCTTTATGCACGAATGTCGAGCTGTTCACGGTATAGCGATGCATGTCGGTAGGCAACGGAACCGGCCCAACCACCTCGGCATCATACCGCTTCACCGCGTCAACAATCTGCTTGCAGGAGTTATCAATCAATTTATGATCGTACGCCTTGATGCGCAAGCGCAATTTCTCCTTCTCCGTTTTGTCCGTTGCAGAGCTCATAGTGACTATTTGGTGATCTTTGTTACAACGCCTGCGCCCACGGTCTTGCCGCCTTCGCGGATGGCAAACCTCTGCTTTTCCTCAAGCGCCACCGGCGCGATGAGTTTTACCGTCATCTTCACCGTGTCGCCCGGCATCACCATTTCCATACCCGTCGGCAACGTCATTTCGCCCGTCACGTCCGTGGTGCGAATGTAGAACTGCGGCTTGTATCCGCCAAAAAACGGGGTGTGCCGTCCGCCTTCCTCTTTGGAAAGCACGTACACTTCGCAGTCAAAATCCGTATGCGGATTCACACTGCCCGGCTTCGCGATGACCTGTCCGCGCTCCACGTCTTCTTTCTTCAAACCGCGAAGCAAAATACCCACGTTGTCTCCCGCGCGACCTTCGTCGAGCAGTTTATTGAACATTTCAATGCCGGTCACAACGGTTTTCTGCGTCGGCCGAAGACCGATGACGTCAACTTCCTCGTTGACTTTCGCGATACCGCGCTCAATGCGCCCGGTCACGACAGTTCCGCGTCCTTCAATAGAGAAGATGTCTTCGATCGGCATCAAGAACGGCTTCGTGATGTCACGGATCGGATCCGGGATAAATTCATCCAGCGCCTTCACAAGGTCAAAGATCGGTTTGCACGCCGGATCATCGACGGATTTTGCTTCAAGCGCCTTCAATGCTGAACCGCGGATAATCGGAGTCGTGTCACCCGGGAATTCGTATTTCGTCAAAAGCTCGCGGACTTCGGATTCAACGAGGTCGATGAGTTCCGGATCGTCCACCATGTCACACTTGTTCAAAAACACGACAAGCGCCGGCACGCCGACCTGGCGAGCAAGCAAAATGTGTTCTCTCGTCTGCGGCATCGGACCATCCGCCGCCGAAACAACAATGATCGCGCCGTCCATCTGAGCGGCACCCGTAATCATGTTCTTGATGTAGTCCGCGTGTCCTGGAGCATCAATGTGCGCATAGTGGCGCTTTTCGGATTCATATTCCGAGTGATGCAACGCAATGGTAATACCGCGCGCCTTTTCTTCCGGAGCGCTGTCAATCTGGTCCACGTTCTCCTCCTTCTTCGCGAGACCTTTCATAAAAAGGACGTGCGTCAAGGCGGCCGTCAAGGTCGTTTTGCCGTGGTCAACGTGACCGATCGTTCCGACGTTTACGTGCGGCTTTGTACGCTCAAATTTTGCTTTTTCTGCCATATGCGTTTTTTAATTATTATTTTATAAAAATGTGTCGACGAAAACGATTATTAGTAAATGATAAACTATTGAGGGTAAAGATGTCAATACCCCGTGCCAAATGGCGAAGTATTGTTTAATCTTGCGGAGTATTCAGTGGTGACTACGCGTTATCCACACAAACATGTTAAATGCTACTGACCCTTTATGCTTCGCCATTTTGCACAGGGTCAATAGGGGCTCTGGGGATAGGCGCAGAGAGAAGTAAGACGTAAGAAATAAGAGGTAAGAAAAACGCAGACGGTCATTGCGAGTGAAGCGAAGCAATCTTACATTAAGAAATGTTCCCATAAAATGGAAGTGCCGTGAGTCAAATATATAAACGAGAAGGAGCCGTGAACCACGAAGGGTCCACGGCTCCTGCTGCTACTCACGATGCTGTGCCTACTCGGCAAACCAGACACATCGGGCTGCCTCACCCACCTAGATCCATGCTTGCTGCGATGAGATGGGGGCGAGAGTCCGAGCATTGCGGTCTGCGCGAGGCAGTCATGTGAGGTTGGGACGGTTGCCCATGATCCTCAACGATCCAACGTTGAATAAGGAAAGGGCACGTGTCCCGGGTGCTTGCGTTAGGCACGAGGTTCACTCGACAGCGTCACACGGACGCATAGCTACAGAAACGGCTTGTGGTCCCTGTAGTCACGGTGCCGTGGTCAGGCCGAGGCGCCCGTCGAGGTCGAGGTGCTTGGTCGAGCTGGTCGTCGAGAATGTCAATTCATAGCACACCAGACAGACCAGCGCGGGATCCCGAAGTCTCATGATGAGCTCCTTAGTTCGAGTCCTTGTTGGAGCCGCAAGTGACACACACTCGCTTGACCCAGCGAGACAGGGCGGGCGCCTCCGGAGTCCGAAAACATCCGGAAGCGCCCGAGAGGGTACTTTCTCGTGCATTACCCGTTAGGGCGGCGCTCGGGACATGACCCACTCCTTTTCTCCCCCAAACGCATTAGCGGGGGCAATAGCGTCATTTGGAAGGTGCTGTCAATCTCAATCGTTAAACGCCAGTATACACCCTCCCGAGTGTTTTGTCAAGACCCTCTGGGTAGAAGCGGATTAACGCGGATTTTACACGCGCGGAACCACGCGGAAGCTTTTTTCCGCGTTTATCTGCGTTGTCATCCGCGTCTTTCCGCTTCTATATCTCCACATCTCCGCACGCCACATACACCTTCACCTCTTCACTGTTTTTGTGGACATTAATCGCAAGCGGCAACTGCGCCTTTAATGCATCCAGTGAAACATCAAGCACGGAGTCGGATGCGCCGCCCACCAGATACGCAAGCGGATATTTAACCGCTCCCGGATTCGGGCACGCGCCTATGTGAATGTGCGCCGGCTGACTCACGCCACTCGGCGCGCCGGTAAGCTTCAACGCTACGCGAGTTTTCCCTCCAACGTCTGTGAGCGTCGCGGTGCCGAATTCGCCGGACTTGTTTTGCGCGGAAAGCTCCACAACAACCGAATTCGCCTCAACGGCTTCGGAATCCAGCACAAACTCCTCGTCTAATAACACAACATCTGCATCAGACAACATATCCAAATCCTCGGTCAACGAAGCACCGCGTCCGTTAAACATAACAACGAGCACCGCCACCGCAACGATCCCCACAAAAATAAGTAAATAGTTTTTCATATATTTATTATACAACATCAACTACGATAAGAGTGCCGCGCCGCAGGCGCTACCTTATCATCACTCACTCACCAACGTGAGGAGAAGGACGAAAAAGCGTTTTTACTTCTGCGCGAACCATAAGCGCAGCGACGGTAGTAAAATAGGAATTCAAAAGGGTGCCTTGTTCATTTTAGGCAACATATTGCAGCGATGCGTGAAATTCACGAGTAAAGAAATCGCGAAGTCGGAACAATGGCGCTGTGTGAATCCCGAAACCCCCGCAGTGCGGGGGTGAAGGTTGAGTTCGCCTTGTTCCGGTAACTTTCGCGGTTTCTTACGAGTAGAATTTCCGCGAGCGGAAATCGTTGCCGAAAATAAACAAGGCGACCGAGAGACAAATTACACTTCAATAACTTTTTCCCAAGGAAGTCCTTCTTTTCCAAAATGCCCATACGCCGCGGTCTGCAAATAAATCGGCCGGCGCAATTGCAACCGCTCAATAATCGCGTTTGGTCGGAAATCAAACTTTTTCGCCACGAGCTTCGCCAAGCTATGCCCTTTTTCATCCACCGCCTCCACCATCATCGGTTCAGCTCTGCCAATGGCATACGACACCGACACAAGACATTGCTTTGCGTGACCATTCGCCACTAAATTTTTCGCCACAAACCGGCACATATACGCCGCCGAACGGTCCACTTTTGACGGGTCCTTTCCCGAAAACGCTCCGCCGCCATGTTGAATAAGTCCACCGTAGGTGTCTACCATGATTTTCCGTCCCGTGAGTCCAGTATCCGCCTCAAATCCGCCCTGCACAAACCGCCCCGTAGGATTCACGAGAATCTCAACGCCGGTGAGATCGCCAACTGCGGGCGCAATAAGTTCTTTTGTAAGCGTCGCTTTGATTTCCGCATGCTCCACCGATGCCTCATGCTGTGTGCTTACCAGCACCGACACAACGTTTTTTCCTTGCATCGTCACCTGCGCCTTGCCATCCGGTTTGATCCAAGAAACCCTGCCCGCACGGCGCAAATCCTCCAACCCGCGCGTGAGCTTATGCACGAACACTACCCCTTTCGGCAAAAATTCCGGCGTTTCATTCGTCGCGTAACCATACATAATCCCCTGGTCACCCGCGCCGCCCGTATCCACACCCATCGCGATGTCAGGCGACTGCTCCACAACGTTCGTAATCACTTTCAGATTATTCTGATGACCGATGTCTTTATACACGCGCTTCGCAATACCCGCATAGTCCACTTTCGCACGCGTCGATACCTCTCCCCCTACAATCAACATCCCGTGTCCGCCGAACGATTCCATCGCCACACGGCTTTTCGGATCCTGCCGCAAACACTCATCCAACACCGCGTCCGAAACCTGATCGCAAATCTTATCCGGATGCCCCGAGGTTACGCTTTCTACTGTATAAAGTTTTGGATAATACCCCATATATAAACGGAAATCTTTCCCTTTAGGAAAGATGTAATAATGTATCTTTCCCCGCGTTCGACAACGCGCGAGCATGACGCTCAAAGGGCTGGAATTGACACTACGTTTCCGTTTTCGAAATGGATCCCGGGTCTACTGCCTCGGGATTGTTTTTCGATTACAAAAAACAAGTTGTCGCCGGATCTTCGGGCCAGTTCCCGCACACGCGAAACAGTTCGCGCAATTCCCCGGACTCTTGATGATTAAGTTGTAACTTCTACTATAGCTTCCAATATATCAAACTCGAAAATAAACGCAAGAGTTTCGCTATCTAAAACTCCGCCAAGATCACTACCTCCGATTTCTTCACCTCCAAGATGCCGCCTACAACGGGAATAGTTTCTTTTTTCTCTGCGCCGTCAATCACAATATCCCCCGCCATAAGCGGCGTGATGAGCGGGATGTGTCCGGGCAATACCTGCATCCGACCGGAAACCGCCGGCACGGAGACGGACTTCGCCTTTCCCACGAACACTTCTTTGCTTAGTGAGTAGATAGAGAGTTGTATCATGCAATGTCTAAGTTCTAATTCCTAATGTCTGATTATTGTATTCCTTCGACTTCGCTACGCTCCGCTCAGGAAATAAATTTTTATTCGCTGAGTGCGTCGAAGCGATACCGTCATTAGAAATTAGAAATTTGTGATTAGAAATTTTCCCTATACCTCGTCTATTCCCCCTTTCAGATAGAACGCATCCTCCGGTTTCGCATCGTGTTTGCCTTCAATGATTTCGCGGAAGCCGCGGATGGTGTCTTCACGCGGCACATATTTACCGGCGCGGCCGGTGAAGGCCTCAGCAACAGAAAACGGCTGGGAAAGGAACCGCTGCATGCGCCGCGCGCGCGACACAATCAGCTTGTCGGACTCGGAAAGTTCTTCCATGCCGAGAATAGCAATAACATCTTTCAATTCCTTATAGCGCTGCATGAGCTGCAACGCCTGCTTTGCAACTGCGTAGTGCTCCTCACCGACAATGCGCGGATCAAGCGCCGAAGACTTGGAGAACAACGGATCCACAGCCGGATAAATGCCGAGCTGTGAAAGTTCACGCGACAAGACGACCGTAGAGTCCAAGTGACTGAAGGTGGTGGCCGGTGCGGGGTCCGTGATGTCGTCCGCCGGAACGTAAATCGCCTGCACCGACGTGATGGAACCGTTCTTGGTTGAAGTGATGCGCTCTTGAAGCGCGCCCATGTCGGTGCCGAGCGTCGGCTGGTAGCCCACAGCAGAAGGCATGCGTCCCAAGAGGACCGACACCTCCGAGCCCGCCTGCACGAAACGGAAAATGTTGTCAATGAAAAGCAAAATGTCTTTGTGTTTTTCGTCGCGGAAATATTCCGCCATGCGGAGCGCCGCCAATGCCGTGCGGAATCTAGCGCCCGAAACCTCGTTCATCTGACCAAAGACAAGTGCCGTGTTTTTGAGCACACCCGATTCTTTCATTTCGCGATACAGGTCGTTGCCTTCTCTCGTGCGCTCACCAACCCCTGCAAACACCGAATATCCACCATGCTTCACCGCCGTATTATGGATAAGTTCCTGCAGCAACACGGTTTTGCCCACACCCGCACCACCAAACAGACCAACTTTGCCGCCTTTCAAAAACGGGCACAGCAAGTCAATGACTTTAATGCCGGTTTCAAAAAGTTCCGGCTCCACTTTCTGGTCTTTCAATGCCGGCGCGGCTTGGTGGATTGACGCGCGCTTTACGGATTTCGGCAGTTCGCCCAATCCGTCCACAACCTCACCGAACACGTTAAACATACGGCCGAGAATTTCATCTCCTATTGGCACCTCAATAGTGCGGCCGGTGTCGGTCACCTCCATATGCCGCCGCAGGGCATCGGTGGTATCCATCGCGAGGGTACGCACACGATTCCCGCCCAAATGCTGCGCAACCTCCAAAATCAACGTCTTTCCTCCTTCAATCGCAACCGTCAGCGCGTTATTCAGCGGCGGAAGGTTCTCGCTAAATTCCACATCCACAACCGGCCCCGTAATTTGTATAATTTTTCCGTTCATATGTTTTTCTTATTTCCTATATCTTACTTCTTAATTCTTACGTCTTACTTCCCCCCCCTACACCGCCATCGCATCCTTTGCTGATGCCATTTCGACCAACTCCTGCGTAATGCTTTCTTGTCTGGCTTTATTCAGCGCCTGTTGCAATGTTTTCATGATATTCTCCGCGTTTTCCGTCGCGCTCTTCATCGCCACCATACGAGCGGCGTGTTCGGAAGCGTTTGATTCAAAAATAAGGTGCAGGACTTCCACTTTGACGAGTGCCAACACCAGCGTCTCAAAAATTTTCTGATACGACGGCTCAAACTTATAATATTGTTCGGATTTTTCATCGACGCGGACGAGCTCGGCATAACGGCCGGACTTCGGCACAATGCCGCGCACAATTTTCTCCAACTCCGGAAGCGAGAGCGGCAGCACCTCGTGAAATTCCACTTTCTGCACCAGCGCGGAAATAAATGTCGTGGAGCAAAATACAATTTTAGTATACGCACCTGCTTGATATTGCTCCACGAGCCAGTTGAACACCGGCTCCGCGTCGTAGATTGTCGTGATTTCGGAAAAGTTCGTGAAGGCAAAGGGCATCGTCGCGTTACGCTTCGCAAAATACTCTTTTGACTTACGCCCAACAGGAAGCACATGAAGCACTTCGACATCTTTATGCGATTCAATATACCGCGCCGCAGCGCGGAGCACGCCGCTGTTGTAGGCGCCACAAAGTCCGCGATCGGAAGTGACCACCACCAAACAAATTTTCTCCGGGCCCTCATGTGTACCAAAGTACGGGCTCGTGAGTTCTGCGCGCAGCGCGTACTGCAATACATTCCGCAACAGCGCCAATGCATGCTTCGCGTACGGGCGCGCGCGCATCGCGACGCCTTCAGATTTGCGCATCTTCGCCGCCGCGACCATCTGCATGGCGCGCGTAATTTGCTTGATGTTCGCCGTCACCCGGATTTTATTTTTGAGTTGATGCTTTGATGCCATATCTTTCTTTCTTACTTCCTACTTCTTACGTCTTACTTCTTTGCCACAAGCCGCGGCATAAAATCCGCGAGCACCGCCTTAAGCTTCGCCTCGGTTGCATCGTCAAATGCCTTTGTCTCACGGATGCTCTGGAGAATATCAGGATGCCGGTCGCGCAAATGCGCCCGGAGTTTTAACTCCGCCTCGCGCACGGACTCCAGCGGAAGCTCATCCAAAAATCCGCCGATACCCATGTAAAACACGCAGGTTTGTTCCTCAAACGGCATGGCGTCATATTGCGGCTGTTTCAGAAGTTCGGTGAGGTGTTGGCCTCGGTCAATGCGCTTGCGCGTCGCCTCATCAAGGTCTTGCGCAAATTGGGAAAACGCGGCGAGCTCTTCAAATTGCGCAAGCTCCAGTTTCAATTTTGACGCGACTTTCTTGACGGCTTTTGTTTGCGCCGCGGAACCCACGCGCGACACCGAAAGTCCGATGTTCACCGCCGGCCGCTGGCCTTTCGCGAACAAATCGTTCTCAAGATAAATCTGACCGTCGGTGATGGAGATGACATTTGTCGGAATGTACGCAGACACGTCACCCAGCTGCGTTTCAATAATCGGAAGCGCGGTAAGCGATCCCCCGCCCTTTTCCTTCGTCACTTTTGACGCGCGCTCCAACAAACGGGAATGGAGATAAAAAATATCACCCGGGTATGCTTCGCGTCCGGAAGGCCGGCGGAGCAACAGCGCCATCTGCCGCCACGCCCACGCGTGCTTGGACAAGTCGTCGTAAATAATTAAGGCATCCCGTCCCTTATCGCGGAAGTACTCGCCCATGCTGCATCCCGCGAACGGCGCGATGTACCAAAGCGATGCCGGGTCCGCCGCGCCGGCGACAACCACGATAGTGTATTCCATCGCCCCGCGTGATTCAAGCTCCTTCACGATTCCGGCAACTTTGGAATATTTCTGACCGATGGCGACATATACGCAAATAGGCCGGGTTTCCTTCGGTTCGTTAAGCTGGCTCAGAATCGCGTCAATCGCAAGCGCGGTTTTTCCGGTTTGACGGTCACCGATGATCAGTTCGCGCTGGCCACGTCCAATCGGAATTGTACCGTCAATAACTTTAATGCCCGTTGCGAGCGAGACATTCACCGGTTCGCGGTCAATGACCGGAGGCGCCGGCCGTTCAATCGGTAGATACGTCACTTTTGATTCATCAAAACTGCCCTTGCCGTCCAAGGGAATCCCCACCGGGCTTACCACGCGGCCTAAAAGCGCCTCCCCTGTTGGCACCGAAAGCACTTGTCCTGTTTTATGTACGAGATCGCCTTCGTGAATATGGCTGTATTCGCCGAGCACCACCGCGCCCACGCTGTATTCCTCAAGATTCAAGACCAGCGCCGGCGTCGCGGTTTTTTTAGAACCTTCCGGCCACGGCTCAATCAACACTTTTTCCGACATCATTGCCCCGCGCAACCCTTCAATCTGCACAATGCCGTCGGCAACGGAAACCACGCGCCCGACCTCTTCACTCTTGGCGCCAAGTTCGGTTCCCTCAAGTTCCGCTTTTAAAATTTGTACAATATTATCTTCCTTCATATAGAATCACGGAATGGTTCGACTTCGCTCACCGAATAATATTTCCTGAGCTTGTCGAAGGATTTCCTATTAATCTCGTAACCGTTGTAATTTATTTGTTATTGTTCCGTCGACCAAGACGTCGCTACCAAGACGGAGTGCAACTCCGCCGATAACGCGCGGATCAATACGTTCCGCAAATACATACCCCCTTGCTTTGAGGCGCGTTTCAAGCTTTTTCCTTGCAGAACCGCCAAGCGGCCGAGCCGTGACAACTTCCGCCACTGTCCCGTCTTTTGCCGCCCACAACCGTTCAAACTCCTTCACCACCTTACCAGCAATCTTTAAATCATTTGAACGCTTCAAGAGCTTCTTGAAGTTTGCAATGCGCGCCGCAACTATCGCGGGTTTTGCATCCCGCAATGCTTCCACGAGCAGTCGCGCATATACTGTTTGTTTGTGCTGGATGAGAGACATATAAGCAATAAAGCATTAAATCAATAAAGCAAGAAGTTACAAGTTAGTTTTACGTTTTTTTACTTTGCTTCCATGCTTTCTTGCTTTTATGCTTACATGAGTGTTTTCATGACTTCTTCCACCGCGCGCTCGTCGTCTTCGGCGGTTACTTTGCGCAAAAGGATTTTCTCCGCCACCATAATAGCCGCCGCGCGAATGTCAGCTTTCGCGCCATGCAACGCGTCGCGCGCCATCGTATCCGATTGCGCTTTGGCTTTTTGAAGCATGTCCTCGGCAACCGCCTTCGCGCGTCCTTCCACTTCGCGCAATCGCGCCTCTGCCTGCACCTTCGTCGCTCCCATCAACTGCTCCGCCTCCGCGTCAGCACGCGACAAAATTTCTTTGCGCGTGATATCAGCGCGGGCGATTTCTTTCTGCGCCTCCTCATGCATCGCCAAACCTTTTTCAATAGTGGATTTACGATCCTCAATCATGCGCACAATCTTCGGGAAGACAAAGCGCTTGAGGATCCAAAACACCACCAAAAAATTAAATGCTTGGGCAAAGAGTAACTTTCCGTTAATGCCGAGTTTGGTGAACAACTCCATAGTTATCCGCGACAATCCGTGTCGCTATCCGCGTCCTTCCGCTTCTACGCTTACGCAAAAAGAATAATGAGCGCCACAACCAACGCGTAAATGGCGATAGCTTCAATGAAAGCGGTCGCCAAAATCATCGCCGGCTGGATTTTTGAGGCCGCCTCCGGATTCCGTCCGATGGCTTCCATCGCTTTCGTCGCGAGCTTACCGATAGCAGTCGCCGACGCGAGCGCGCCGACACCGATGGCAATCGCCGCGGCGATAAATTTTACCATTTCTGCATCCATAATGTGAGATTTGTTTAATGGTTAATGAATAATAGTGTTCGACCTGATTGTATTCCTTCGACAGGCTCAGGAAATAACATCACTTACTCCCTGAGCTTGTCGAAGGGCTACATATATTTAATGCGCGGGAACCGCGTGTGTTTCATGCGATTCGTGCGTCTCCGTAGCAAACTTGATGAATATGAGCGTAAGCATAGCAAAGACCAGCGCTTGAATAAAGCCCACGAAGATTTCCAGCAGCAAAAACGGCGTCGGCGCCACAATCGGCGCAAGATTCATAATGATGAGCAAGAGTACCTCGCCCGCGAACACATTACCGAACAACCGGAAGGAAAACGACATCACCTTCGCGAACTCCCCAACTAATTCAAGCAAGCCGACAAAAAAATGTATCGGCCCTTCGCGGAAATTAAAAAACTTGCTCCAATGCCCCCACGCGCCCAATTTTTTCATTCCGTAGATCTGAATAGCGACAACGGAGACGAGAGCTAAGGCAAGCGTCGTGTTCAAATCGCTGTTTGCCGACCTGAAAAATGGAACGAATTCTTTTACGCCTTCATGCACTTCATAAAAACCAATAGACCCGATGCCGGGCAAAATGCCAAGCCAGTTATTAAAAAGAATAAAGAAAAAAATCGTGGCAATAAAGGGAAGATACTGTTTCGCGGCGGCTCTCGTCCCCAGCGTCTCCTCCATAAAATCAAGAATGCCGCCAATCAGGATTTCCGTGATATTTTGTCCGCTCCGCGGAACCATCTTGAGCGACCGCGCGATAAGCAAGGCTGTCAGCCCCACAATCGCCGAAACCACAAGACCCAACACCAAACTATTGGCGAGCGGGAATTCGCCGATATGCGCAAGTATTTCCGGTTTTAAACTTACGTGCAATTCCATAATAATGCTCTCAAGTATAAAAAAAGTTGCTTAAAAATGCAATACCACCGAATTGTATTTTTCCTCAAATTGTGCCATTATTCTCCGCAGTGGTTAGTTCAACGATTTTGGAGGTTAGGCCCATGTTGGCTCTCGTCACGCTCTCAACCTGGCAGACCATTGCGATTGGCGCGCTTGTCGCGCTACTCCTCGTACTCTGGCTCAGCGCGCGCCGGTGGTCGGTGGAGCGCCTCGTCATGGTGCGCGCTCACTATAAGGATGGCGCCGAGAAGGACTTCATCACGTATCCGTGGCGCCTCAAGGAGCTCTACAAGGCGATCAAGGGAAACCCGCGGACGCTTCACTGCGACGACTACTTCCCCCGCGATCTTCCCATCAACTCCAGCGTCACGTGTGTAAGCCTCCACCCATTCGGGTACCATAGTCACCCGTGGCACAACAACGACTCGCTTCAGAGTCACTTTCAGTGGGAGAGGACACTTTGGAGCAGCGCACACGCCCTACTCACGAGCGTGCTGAGCGACTTTGGGCTGGAGGACAATCAACCGATGCTACCCGAAATACTCAACCTCCTCTCGCACCAGCGTTTGGACGCGCTGAGGTTAAAAGCGGCGAGGGACAATCCCTCAGCCGCATATTGCCTCAACAACGGCGAGGTCGCCTATCTCCAGCGTCTGCGCGACTGCCTGGATGTGACGATGGAGAAAAGGTGGGCGAGGGACACCCGTTATGTGCGGCTTAACGGCGGTCTGCCCGACACGGATGCGTGCGTGATGACACTGCTGGATACTGACGAAGGCGCGAAGTGTGTCATCGCCTACATCAACCGCGGCTGGCAACCCGAACCGACACCTCCCATGCCGCCCGAGCCATGCATACAGACAAGGACTGGCGGACACTGCTAGGCACCATCTCCTCACATCTCAAACCCCCGCCGCTCGTACCAACGAGATGCGGGGGTCCTTCATTTTTATATTAGACCCACTTCGCTCAAAGCATACCTGCCCACCCATCAACTCCCCGATTCCCGCTTCCTCATCTTCAGTACAGTCAAAACCCCGCCGATAAACAGCAACAATGATGTCGTGGCGGAAATCATACAATACGCGCAAATTTCATGAAGGATGAAAAACTGCAGATACACAAACCACGCGGAGGCAAAGAGTCCCGTGACAGAAAGTGCCGCCGCCGCTAACATAAAACGGGAATTTTTTGTATAAAGCGCCGCGCTTGCAAATATGACGATAGCGAGATAATACGCAACGCCGAAAAATGCGACCGGTACTCCGGCGAACACCGAGTACGCGCTTGCAAGTACATTATCGCAACCCGTACCGATAAGGCAGGTACCCGGCATGAGAGAAAAATGCCGAATCGAAAGATACGTCGCGTCCGTGAGGCCGATGAGCCCCAGTACTAAAAACGCCGCCGCAAACCATCGCGGCACAATAGAAACGGGTGATTGAGTTATTGTTTCATTCGGCTCCATGTGCCGACAATATAACACATACACAAGACGCTTGCAAACATAGCCACCGAACGTACTACGGTACCGTATACGGCGCCGTTGTCGCGACCGATGAAACATATCCGAATTCATCAACCGCGCGCACGCCAAAAACATACGTGTTGGATGAAGTCGCGAAGGAATACGTATATTTGAAATCGGGGCTGTTGGCGCCGGCAACGCCCTGCGTGAACCGCACCCATTCGTTATCCGGAAAACGTTCTACAGCGGTGGAAGTCGCGCGATTGACTTCATAACCGATTTCGCGATTCATGCCGTCGGAGTCGGTTGAAGAAGGATCCCATCCGATGACGGCCTTGGAAAGCCCCGCGTCATACCGTTCCACGAGCGCCGATGCCGGCGGCGTGGGGGGCGCCGTGACCGGCGCTACGTCGCTGAAATAGTACTTGGTCTTATCCGCCGCGGCGAAACGAAACCACTGATTGCCGCCGCCAGAGCCGGCAAAATCATAGATCGAAACCATAACGTAGTCAGCGGAAGTAAACGGACGAGGCGGTACCTCGTGGCGAATCATAAACTTCCCGATCTCAATATCGCTCCACCGCATAGCGGAATTATCAATGCCACCGCTTGAACCGACGCGCGTCGCGTCATCTGGAAGAATAAGCGAATACCGCGTCATCCAGCCGGAATAGTTGCGATACCGCACGGACAAAAGATCGGCCTGGTCATTCGGCGTCCATGCGGCAGCGGTATCCAGCGATGCCTGCCGCACGGGATCAGCATTGAGCGAAAAAACAAGAATCTGCCAAGTAGACATTCCGGTGCGTTGCGTGAGGAGCGGGTAAGAATCAAACGTCAAAAATATTCTGGCGTCCGTCGCTCCCGTGTTGGGATTTGTAAAAAACTTAAGCGTGGTGATCGGGCTTGTGGCCGTCGTTGTTGCGCGCGATGCCTCGCCCGTAAGTCCCCCGGCATCGGTTGCGGCGACGCGATAGGCATAATCGCGGCCGATGTCCGTGACACGATAGACGTATGACGTCGTCGCGGTTCCCGAAAAAACCGATGTTGTAGTCGCGGCATCACTAACGTCTTCTATAATATACCGCACCGATGATGTTGCCCCGCGCGCATCCGTTGCCCCATCCCAAGACAAAGCCACGCGCTGCGTGGCTTTGTCATAATTCACATTAAAGTTCGTGATGCTTAAACTCGTTCGCGGCTCGGGTAAACTTGCCCCGTTTTGCGGCTCAGGCGATGCGCGGGATTCCATATCCGCGTCCGCGTTGGTATCGCAGCCGTTCCCCAGATACGCTCCCGCGCCGGAGGCCGAAGCGCAGATGCCTCCATCCACGGCCTTGCGCTCAACACTTTGGCCTTTTACAATTTCCGCCCAATGCACTTCATCAACATTTTCGTCACTCACGTTATACAACACCACGGAATTATTTTCGTACGCGATCGTGTTGGACCGCGCCCAGCTTGCATCGACCGCAACCGATCCGGTATATCCCCCGTCGTTTCCGAGCAAGAAAAAACTCTTTGCCCCGATACGCTTTCCGGAGAGTCGAGACGCGGCAACGAGCGCGCTTTCGTTTCCGGTTGAACTCTTTTTCTTAAGCGACCAGCCGGTCAAATCCACTTCCGTGTCCGTCGGATTATACAGCTCAATAAATTCATTGTCGGAGCCGCCGTCCGTGCCCGCGTGAATCTCGGAGATGACAACGTGCGTGGCGCCCGATGACGCCGCAACTGCCGGCGCCGGTTCGGGAATCGGCGGAGCACTACCAAGTCCCGCGCGACTCAAATTAATCTGCGCGGCCTGACGAGTGCTGTTTTCCATCCTTGGCGTGCCTAAGATTCCGGAGGGACCCGTGCCGCTTGAGGTATACCAAAAGAAATCAATTGCCCGTTCCATCGTGCGCTTGGTACCGACTTCCCCCGCCGGCCACGGATCGCCAGGAACTTCATCTTGCAAGAGACAATTCGCGTCAAACATCCGCACACCGTCATTTGTATTGCCCAACGCGCCTACATATATATAGTCAGCGGGAATGGTCGAAACCGTATCGTCGTCCGTGCGTTCAAGAAGAAATAATCCGCCGGCAGGAATCATCGTTTGCTCGGGAAACGTGATGTGAATTTGATCCCCCGCGTCAACCAGTTGCCAACCGGACACATTCAACTCGCCTCCGGAAATATTTTTGAGCTCCATCCACTCATCATTTGCGTCCGCGGCGCTTCCCATCCACGCGATTTCGTTCAACATAAGTTTTGCGCGCGATGGCGCGGCAGTTGTTGCATATACGCATGGTGTCGGGACACTCACGGCATTCGTGGACACATTGTTCTCCCCGCCAACGGCATTCGCAAACCGCGCCGGCTTCGGCGGAGCAAGATTGGGACGATACTCCGGCGCAGGCGGCGTTGGGATTTTGGCCTGGGCAAGTTGTTTGGGCGCGGCGGAGGATTTTGATTCCGT